>NZ_JACJNU010000029.1:0-281803 GCF_014849525.1 Microcoleus sp. FACHB-SPT15
GCTTTTGATTTGCTGGGCGTGAGTGTATTTTGTACCCAGTAAAGTCGGGGGATTTCTTGCCCTTACTTCAGTCACAGCATGGGTTATGGCGATTTGTCAAAGGGGAACTTCAGATTAAATGACGAAGTAGGAAGAGAAGCAGGGGAAGACAGGTAATGTTTGAGAAAAATGACCCATGACTCCCCTCTTCACAGCCTCAAGCCAAGTGAATCATGACTAACTGACCGAAGTAACTTCTACTAACGAATCTCCAACCGCAGCGGCATGACCCATATCTGCAAACGTAGCCGCAGTAGCAGCATTAATGGTGTTACCTGCATGGCTGAGTTTACGCCAATAGCCTAGAGGTGCAACCACAACACCTGGGCGAGTGATATCACTAACTTTTGCGGGTACTTGAAATGCACCTCGGTCGTTGAAAACCTTCACAATCTGCCCCTCAACAATACCTCGCTTGAGAGCATCTTCTGGATTGATAATTACCTTTGGCTCACCTTGAAGCTTCAGGTGCTTGGGTAAGTTGGCAAAACAGGAATTGATGAACTGATGTGGCTTAGCTGACAACAAACTCAGAGGATAGCGGTTTGCCAGTTCTGGATTGCTCTGCACAGATTCCCGTTGGGGAGTGTACGTTGGCAGTGGGTCGATGAATTCTCCTGGAGAGTATTCTTCGTACCCCTGGCGGAACACAGGGACAACATAGTTGCTATCGACCTTCATTGAGGATAGGAATTCGCACTTGCCTGATGGAGTTGGGAAATTCCCTTCAGCGTGAGGAACTAAATTGACATCCAACTTGGCATAGCCCTGCTGTTTGAGCAGATCCATATCCATATTCTGCATAACAGGTGCCGACCAATCGAGTACCTCCATTGCTAACTCTTCGTCACTGAGCTTAAAGCAGTCGTCCTCAAACCCCATCCGGGCAGCTAGACGACGGAATAGCTCAGTGTTAGGAATAGCTTCTCCTAAAGGTGCGATCGCAGGTACATTTAAGGTTACATAAGTATGCCCCCAGGAAAACATCAGATCCAAGTTCTCAACCTGAGTAGTTGAGGGCAAAACAATATCGGCATAGTCAGCCGTATCCGTCATAAATTGTTCACTAACGACAGTGAACAAATCTTCACGGGCTAAACCCGCCACAATTTTATCTTGCTCTGCTGATTGGGTTACTGGATTACAGTTGTAGACAAACAATGCCTTGATGGGAGGGTCAAGAGCAAGTTCTCCAGTTAGCGCCCGACCGAGTTGCCACTGGTTGACAACCCGCGTCCCTGGCTTAATGAAGTTAGGACGATGAACGACTTCTCCACGAATCGGGAAGGGCCACATCGGGGCTTGCAGCATTCCTCCTCCTAAATGTCGCCATGCACCCACCAACCCAGGTAGACACGAAATCGCTCGGATTCCCTGACCACCGCCAGCCTGTTTTTCTAGAGCTACTCCGACGCGAATTACTGATGGCTGTGTTATAGCATATTCTCGTGCCAGAGTCACAATGTCTTCTACAGAAATACCCGTAATTTCAGCAACTTGCTCAGGTGGGTACTCGTTAACCCGTTGTTTCAGCTCTTCATATCCAACGGTGTATTTTTCCACATAGTCAGCATCAATTAGATTCTCGTTGATGATGACATTCATCATCCCTAAAGCCAGGGCACTATCAGTACCAGGGCGAACAGGGATATGCCAATCCGCTTGTTGGGCAGTGCGAGTACGAACTGGGTCAATAACGACTAATTTTGCCCCGTTTTTCCGCGCTTCTTGGATGAACGGCCACAAGTGGACGTTTGTACTTAGTGCATTACAGCCCCAAAGAATAATGTACTGAGAGTGGCTGAATGTATCGGGGTCAGTGCCATGAGTCGGGCCGTAGGTCATTAAATAGGCGGTGCTGGTGCAGGAGATACAGAAGGTACGTTCAGCAATGGTGGAACCTAAACGATTGAAGAAGGCATCGCCTACCGTTAGACCATTAAGAAGACCTTCATGCCCCAAGTAACTAGAGGGCATAATTGCCTCCGAACCGTAATCATTGATAATCTGCTTGAAGCGGAAGGCAATTTCATCGAGGGCAGCATCCCAACTAATCCGCTCGAACTGCCCACTGCCTTTTTGCCCAACGCGCCGCATGGGATATAGGATGCGATCGGGGCTATAAACTCGGTCAAGATAATCGCTAACTTTACCGCAGAGCGTACCGCGCGTATAGGGATGGTCAGGGTGTCCTTCTACCTTCACAGCGCGACCATTCTCCACTGTAACCAGCATTGAGCAAGTATCGGGACAGTCATGGGGACAGGCACCATACACCACTGACTTTTCGCTAGTAGAACTGACCATAGCTTTTATCCCACTCAATAGAACTATGTTTTGGTTCGCTTAGTTTAAGTGGTGTCTGATTGATGAAACTGTCAAAAGGCTTACCAGGCGGATTTTGTTTAATATCGCTCTAATAAAAGCTTTACTTCCTCTTCCAGTTCTAAATCCTTCATCGCCTCCCACTCCGCTTTGCGTACAGCTAGGTAGGCTTGAGCAAGTTCTGTACCCAAGGCATCCAAGAGAACGTTGTCGCCGCTAAGTTGCTCAATCGACAGACCTAAGTTGATGGGCAACAAATCAATACCACGGGTATTGCGTTCTGACTCGCTTAAGTATCCAGGGTCTACTGATACAGGTTCTCCTAGCTCAAAACAGTGTCGTACACCATCCAGTCCTGCCGCAATGACTGCGCCTAATGCTAGATAAGGATTGGCAGAGGCATCTACGGTTTTGAGTTCAAAATGCGTGGGACTCTCTTCTTCAGGATTACTGGGTACTCTTATCGCCGCCTCACGGTTATCCATTCCCCAACAGCGAAATGCCCCACTCCAAGACTGGGGGCGAATCCGCCGGTAGGAGTTGGTGCTGGGTGTTGTCAATGCCATCAGTGCTGGGAGGTGGTGGAGGATTCCGGCAATGAAGCGACGAGCAATTTCTGAAAGTTCTCCCTCAGCGTCTAGATTTGGTAAAAGATTCTGTCCATCATGCCAAAGGCTGAGGTGGAGATGGCAGCCACTACCTGCTTTGTTAGCAAAGATTTTGGGTAAGAATGAGGCTTTGAGATTGTATTGAAGTGCGATCGCTCTTATCGTCTCACGAAAGGCAATTTGCTGATCGGCTGCTGTTAACGCTTTAGAATAAAGGATCGAAATCTCCTGCTGTCCTGGTCCCGACTCTGGATAATATTGCTCCACTAGCATTCCTTGCGCTACTAGTGCTTCTGCCATCTCATCAATCACTGACTGATGCAAATCCATCGCCAAGGTTGAGGCAAAAACCGTCTCATCTGCTGGCACAATCCCCTCAGCCGTTTGCCGCAACAGGTAAAATTCATTCTCAAACGCTGCAACCACTTCTAACCCCTCACTTGCCGCCTCAGCAATCATCTTTTTGAGGAAGTTCCGAGGGCAGAGGTTCCAAGGTTGACCATCTTTAACCATATCTCCCATCACACGAGCGTGACGAGGAGCATAGGGTAAGGGTGTAAAGGTATTCCAGTCTGGCACCAAGCGCACTTCACCCACTGGCCCCAGACCACTACCAGGTACTGGGGCATCATACATTACAGGAACAGCTTGCTGAGCGGCTGAGATACCAACACCATTGTTGAGGTAGTCAGACAACGTAACTCGGTGTACCGCCTTGCCGCGTATGATGTTTGCATTGTCACACCAGAGAATGCGAACAAACCGAATACCAACATCATCGAGAGCTTGCAGGATTTCGCGGTTCATGCGTTTGTACTTTGTCATTGTCTGTACATTGCAAATTACCACGCTCCTTAGCACAATTGACAAACATCGCAGCTTGTTGTTGACGTTGACGGTTAATTGTTGACTAGAACGCGGTTAAACCCCGTCTCTGTGCCCCATTTTCGGAAAAAAGGCGCAAGCGTCATCCGGCAATTAGTGAACAATCGTCGAACAAGGGAACCTAAAACTGCTTAACGAGGATGTACAAACACTTTCTGAGAAGAAGTCGCAAGCGATCGCCATTTTTCCAGATCCTAGAAAAATACAGCAATCGCCAAGGCTCAAATCAGATCAGGATCGATCCCCTGTGATCGCAAATACGCCGCTAATCGCTCTTTCTGTTGCTGTTCTCGATCGGCGCGTTGCCGTTCTGCTTCAGCACGCTGGCTCTCAGCGTCAGCTCGTTGGCTCTCAGCATCAGCTCGTTGGCGTTCTTGTTCGGTATGGAGACGTTCGAGTTTGGCTTGCTCGCTACCTGTTAGCAATAAATTTCCCTGATTATCCCACCAACGCAACCATCGCTGGGTTTGATTTTGATAGCTGCCTTCCCATACACCCAATTCTACTCCCATTAGTTCGATCGTGTAATGTCCGCGCTCGTTGGGTTCCAAGCGACGATAGCGAGTGTTGACCCAGTTATAAACTTCCAGTTCGCTGGTTTTAATGATGTAAATAGCGTAGTAGGGAATCCGGATAATCTGCTCATAGACCCAAAATTTTCCCGGCTTCTGGTTAATTCCTTCTGGTAGGCGAGATAAAGGGGTATTGTCTCGTTCTTCAGAACCATCACCACTAGCAAACTCGATCGCAATCAGTGGCACAATATACTCTCGCCACAACACATAAGATCGGCGAATTTCGCCATCTAAAAGGGGCGGAACGTTAGGAACATAGAACCAGTCAGGAGCTTCTGCACCACGTTCAGGAGGCTCGGTTTCGCGCCAGTAGATGCCACAATCTTGCCCGATCGCATACTCTCCGTCCGGGTGGAGGGTTTGCAGTGTGGTTTCCAGGGAGTCGGTGAGTAGGATACTCTGGGGATGTTCTTGGAAGTTTTTCACAAACGTGCCGTCGGAGTCGGGGAGTTGGGTATGGTCGGGAAAGGCGGGGGGCAGCGTTGTGGGGTTGAGGCTTTTGGTCATGGGTGTCAACTATCCACTCGTGAAAGGACAGATGCTCTTTTACAGCATAGCGATTTTAGATCAAGGGGCTTTAGACCGTCTGATATTCCAGTTTCGGTTGGGCGAGGTAAACACTGGTGTGATATGCCAGATAAACTAAGCCATGTTCATCGCGATCTCGTTCATAGATTTCCTTCAAACCTGAGACAAGCTGCTGTTGTGCTTCTCCTTCTTGTGGGAGGTACGATACACTCTGAGCGCGACCGATTAGCCCTTCCAAATCTAGCGGTTGTCGATACTCATAGCTGTAGCAACGGACGTTTGGGAAAAGTGGACTGTTTAGTAATGGGTCTACTGAAACCATACGTGACTCAGCCGGATGATTGTTGGAGGCTAGTTTCACCCTCCAGCGGATTCATTGAGTGTAACGGCGTTGTTTCAGGATTAGTTTCGTTCACGAGCGTCACCAACTAATATAGGGGTTCTCCTAAAGGATGAGGTACAAGGTTCTGGGAATTGGGAATTGGGAATTGGGAATTGGCAAGAAAGTAAGATGTACCTCACTGATACGAGAATCGCTATACTACTTCTCAATAGATATAAAACTTAAGAACAAGATACCAAGCGGAACATTTTAATATCTAACTAACGCTGGAAGAACCTCGCTACTATTTTTGGAGTTTAATCGAAACTAACGCTTATAATCAAGGTTTTTAGAGCCTCATGTCTAACGAACTATCAGAAAATATTCTTGCCTTCTATCAAGGTCGCTCTCCCAACTCATCAGGGCGAATGCTAGAAGATATTTGGTTATGGGATTGTCAAAAGCTGGAATATACGCATGACTACATTCAGTGGCTCTTTCCTTTGAAGGAAAAAAGTCGATTTAACCAAAATGCACCGATTCTGAATGATGAAGTGATTCAATCCTTTAGGAGAGACGAGCAACTAAGATTACGATTGAGAAAATCCCTCGAAGTAATGCTTCAATTTTACGGACTGCAATGCAACGAAATTGATGATACAGGTGTAGAAATAACAAAGTCTGATAATTACCAAGAGAGAAAACTAAACTGGATTGAGGAGGGAAATCACAACTATCTTCGCCTCACTAGAATTCTGACCAGTTTGAGACTCCTTGGCTTAGAAGACTATGCTCAGGCTCTTTTCAAGTGTTTAAACAAAATTTACATAGAAGAGAATAAGAACATTGGGAGTAAGACTTATTCTTATTGGGAAAGTGCTGCTGAAGGCTAACGAGTTAAATAAATAACGGTGTGGCAAAGACGCAATAAGTTGCACTCCATCTACTTATATAGGATAGCCAACTGTTAAGAAGAAGAATGAGAAACCCGGATAATTTGATTCGGTTTTGGTGATTCAATTTTGGCAGTTTTACCATCGGTCCAGCGCACTTCAACGTGTTTAACAAAAGGGTTCTTCCCAAGTCCGAAATGGGCGACAGGTTCCATCTGGCAGAGATAGCCACTACCTGCATCAATTACTCGTCGTTGAATTCTCTCTTCGCCAACTAATGTAACAATTGCTCCTCTTGCAGGGGCACCTTGAGCTGTTAGTGGTAGCACCCTAAGCCAAAAGTTATCGTTTTTTGGTGGAGAATAGAATGTCATGGGTTGAGAACCCGATTCTCCATGACTAATGAACATAGCAAGCTGACCATCTTCATCTAAATCACCAACGGCAGCACCTGTCCCCAAACCATCCGGTTCCCAAGCATCACCAGTATCAATCATCTTCCAGTTGTCATCTTGGCGTGCAAACAAGCGATTAGGTTCACCAATATTGTTGAAAAACAATTCTTCATAACCATCATTATCAAAATCAGCAGCAATCACAGTACGAATACGAGATGGCATTGCCATGTCTGGAGAGGCGACTTCTTTAAATTTTCCCAGTTCCTGTTGTAAGTACATCCGGTGTCGTCCTTGCCAATTGCCGTATACAATATCAAATCGACCATCTTCATCAGCATCCAAAACAGCTAAACCGCGACCATTTTGGTAGGGGTCACTGATACCCGCTAATTCCGCAATCTCTTCAAACGTACCATCGCCTTGGTTGCAAAATAAAAAGTTCGGTCCCCGCTCATTTGTCGTAAAAATATCCATGCGATCGGAAACTAAGGGCAGTGAAATAATTCCCCGTCCACCCGTTGTTAAATCCAATCCGGCTTCTGGTGCAACATCAACCAGCCGACCGTTATCATCCAACTCATACAACCGCATTGGGCTGCCATAATTGGCAATAAAAAAACCATACTTTCCATTACCATTACGGTCTATACAAATCACCGAACGACCTGCTGTGAGATTGAGGACGTCTTGATTTTCGGGTAAGGAAAATAAATCCACCCATTTCCCATCTTGGTAATCAAACAATCTATCGGCAAATTGCTTTCGTCCTGCGTAGGAGTCGGTATTCAATACATAAATTTCTTCTCGTCCATCCCCATCAATGTCACCTGCTGCGACACCAATCGCTTGCCGTCCAGCATCGGCAAGAACATCATCGGCAATATTGACAAAACCCTCACCGTTATACTTCAGCACTAGGTTCGCACCGTTATAACCAGCGACAAATAACTCAAACGAGCCATCCCCATCGACATCAGTTACAGCAATGCCATAATTCATCTGCTTGGGATTATCTAGTAGGGCTTTGCTTTTGTCGATAAACATTTTGATTAGTAGTTTCTGCCTTTTTCTTCGTCTTGGGGGTTATTCTCGCAGTTTGAGGCTCCTAGTTGCTCAGTCGTGAGGGGGGTTTGTAGAAGCTCACTTTTTACAGGAAGCCTTGACCAGCGTGTGCCGTTTGGGTCAAAAAGGTTACTGTGCAAGAAATATTCCTTCTGCCTCCTATCTTCTACCTTCTTGCACTAGGGACTGGCGACTGGGAACCTGATTCCTTATTTGCCGCTACGGTGTTCTCGCTTTTGCTTTGCCCGATGTCGCAATGTCTGGGCTAGTAATGCTGCTTCGCGTTCGGCTTGAAATAAATCTACTGCTCTTGATTGCAGCACAAATGACCCATCTGATTTTATTTCAACTTGTGGTACAACAGCACGATACTCGCAGATATCTCTACTTGTAGAGGATTTTTGGGTTGCTTGGATGGCTTTCCAATCTCGGTTGAGATCAGATGCGATCGCTTTTAATTCCAACACCGCTACTTCTAACTCAGCAGAAAGTCGATTAATCCGTTCTGCTTGACTTTCCAAGCGCCTCATTCCCTTACTCATTCGTTTGCGTAGCACCTCTAGAGACGATCCGACTGGAAAAGATAAAAGCGGTCTTTGCGGTTCACCAAGCTGTTGTGGTGGTGCTTTCACCATAGTTGGATGCGATCGCCCTTGTTTCCTTGGCTTCTTTTCTGAGACAGGGTTCCGATTGAGCGGAATGCACTTGGCTTGAATTCGTTGAATTCCTGCTTGCAGTTCTTTCATGTCGGTTTGAGGCGCTACTAGCGACTGAAAAATTACTGGTACATTTGTACTATAAAAAGACAAGAATAGCAACGACTATACCAATTGGTTTTAACAATGACACCCTTAGTAAGGTTCATGGTTCATAGTAGCCTTCGGCAACGGCTGCGCCGAACAGGGTTCATGGACAATCGAGCTATCAACAATGAACCATGAACCCTAGACCGTGCTAAGCCGCTCAGGGCTACTGCACATGATTGTCTCCTGTCAACGTCTAAGTTCTGCACAAATCAATTTTTCTGGCATAGCCCTCAAGGAAAATGTTAGATTCGTAACGAACATTACAAACTCATAATTCGACTTTTTGAAATTTGGACAAAAAGAGCTATAGTTCACAATTTTTTGGTGAACTATAGCTTAGATTAATTGAATAGTATTCAACTTTTTAATCAGCAGTAATCCCAAACATGATTTCACTGCCAGATATCACAATTGTCAGCCAAATCTACGAAAGTGCTAATTCCCTTGTATACCGAGGAATCCTCAATAGAAATCAGCAACCTCTGATTTTGAAACTCCTCAAAGAGGATTATCCCGCGACAGCCGAACTCTACCGCTATCAGCAGGAATACGAAATCATTCGCCGTCTCAATTTAAAGGAAACGATTAAAGCTTACGAACTGCGAAAATACCACAACACACAAGTCATGTTGTTGGAGGATGTTGGAGGAGAGTCCTTAAAAATCCTGATAGAGGAGCGTTCCTTTTCTTTACCAGAGTTTCTCCACCTTGCCATCAAAATCGCAGATGCTTTAGGCAAAGTTCATCAAAAAAATGTAATTCACAAAGATATCAATCCATCTAATATTGTCTTGAATCCTCAAACGAGACAATTAAAACTTATTGATTTTGGACTATCTACCCTTTTACCTCAAGAGAATCCTAGCCTCAAAAGTCCTAATGTTCTAGAAGGGACATTGGCTTATATGTCTCCCGAACAAACAGGACGGATGAATCGTCCACTTGACTATCGTAGCGATTTTTATTCTCTTGGTGTCACCTTTTATGAATTGCTAACTAACCAGCTTCCTTTTGAATCTGTCGATGCACTTGAGTTAGTTCATTGCCATATTGCTAAACAACCGATATATCCTCATGAAATCAATCCAGAAATCCCCTTGACTGTCTCAGACATTGTCATGAAGTTGATGGCAAAAACGCCTGAAGAGCGATATCAGAGTGCTAGGGGAATCAATGCCGATTTAGAAACTTGTCTTACTCAATATAAAAACGGTGCAATCCAAAGGTTTACTTTAGGATGCCAAGATACTTCTCCTCAATTACGAATTCCTCAAAAGCTTTACGCGAGAGAACCGCAGATTGAGAGTTTATTGACTGCCTTTGAGCGGACAAGTCTTGGGCAAACTGAACTCATGCTAATTTCTGGATACTCTGGTATTGGAAAATCAGCTTTAGTTCAGGAACTATACAAGCTTATCCCTCAGAAACGCGGATACTTTATTAAAGGAAAGTTTGACCAGTTTCACCGGGATATTCCCTATCAGGCATTGGTCGCTGCCTTGCAAGAATTGGTGCGGCAATTGCTCACTGAACCTGAACTCCAATTACAACAATGGCGAGAAAGGATTGGACATGCACTAGGAGCCAACGGACAAATTATTATTGATATCATTCCAGACGTTGAACTAATTATTGGTAAACAGAAAACCATCCCGGAATTACCTTCAACAGAAGCAAAAAATCGGTTTAATTTAGTTTTTCAAAACTTTATTCAAGTCTTTTGCAAACAAGAGCATCTCCTCACTAAAGCTCCGGTCGTCCTATTTCTAGACGATCTTCAGTGGGCAGACACGGCTACGCTGCAATTGCTCCAGCTTATAATGACCCATGCTAATACTCACTATCTGTTTTTGATTGGAGCTTATCGAGATAACGAAGTCAGCGCCACTCATCCTGTCATGCTGGCTTTATCCGAGATGAACAAGCAGGGGGTAATAGTTAATCATCTCTCGCTTTCACCCCTAAATTTAAACCAGGTTAATGAATTCATTGCGGATACCCTGAAGACTGAGTGCATCCATACGCAAAGATTAGCCGAGTTGGTTTGGGAAAAAACGCAGGGGAATCCTTTTTTTTTCAAGGAGTTTCTCAAGTCGCTTTATGCAGAGCAATTCCTAAAATTTGATACTAATGCTGGAGCTTGGTCTTGGGATTTAGAAAAAATTATAACTAGGAGCATAACTGATAATGTTGTTGAATTAATGACTGAGAAAATTCAACGATTATCAAAGTCAGCACAAAGAGTTTTACAGTTAGCCGCTTGTATTGGCAACCAATTTGATTTAAGAACGCTTTCAATTATTAATGAAAATTCTCAAAAAGAAACGGCTCATGAATTATGGAATGCCATTCAAGCGGGATTAATATTACCTGTCGGAGATGATTACAAATTAATTCAAACAGATCGAGAATCAAATGAGTTAGAAATTACTTATAAATTTGCTCATGACCGCATCCAGCAAGCTGCCTATTCCATGATTCCCTCAGAGGACAAGCAAGCTGTGCGCTGGAAAATCGGGCAATTGTTGTTGCAAAATAATTCGCCACAGATACTCCAACAAAAGATTTTTGATATTGTCAATCAACTCAACTTCGGTATTGAAGCAATTAACGTTCAATTAGAACGAGATAAACTCGCTCAATTAAATCTCATTGCTGGTAAGAAAGCGAAAGCATCAGCCGCTTGGGAAGCGGCATCGAACTACTTAAGAATTGGTTTAGATTACCTCAGTGCAGATAGCTGGAGTCGTCAGTATAACCTAACTCTGGAACTTTATGTGGAAGCCGCAGAAGTTACTATCTTAAGTGGCAAGTTTGAGGAAATGGAAAAATTAGCTTCTGTTGTCCTGCAACAAGCCAGAACGCTGTTGGATACAGTAAAAATCTATGGAGTTAAGATTCAAGCTTTTACTGTTCAGAATAAAGCCTTAGAAGCTATAGAGACAGCACTTTCAGTATTAAAGCTGTTGGGAATTCGCTTGCCAAGAAATCCCAATAAATTAGATATTTTAGTTGAACTGGTAAGGACAAAGTTAAGTTTGGTAGGGAGACGAGTTGAAGATTTAATCAACCTTCCGGAAATGACTGACTCTTACAAGCTAGCGGTAATGCGTATCCTATCGGATGTATTTTCTGCTGCCTATGTTGCGGCACCAAAACTATTTCCATTGTTGGCATTGAAACAGGTCAGTTTATCAATGAAATATGGCAACACAACGCTCTCTGCCTATGCCTATGCCACTTATGGACTCATTCTTTCTGGGGAAGCGGTAGGAGATATTGAAACTGGCTATCAATTTGGTCAACTGGCTCTTAGGTTGGTCGATAAGTTCAATGCCAAAGAACTCAAAGCTAGGACGTTATTTATCGTTAATTATTTTATTAAACATTGGAAAGAGCATCTTGGAGAAACCCTAAATCCTTTGCGGGATGCTTACTCGATTGGACTAGAAACCGGAGATTTAGAATACGCAGCTTATGCGGCTTGTGTATACTCCTACCATTCCTATGTATTGGGTAAGGACTTGGCAATGGTTGAGCGAGAGATGGCAATGTACAGTAATGCTCTAAGCCAACTGGGGCAAGAAACAGCATTTTATTATAACCAACTTAATCGTCAGGTTGTATTGAACTTGATGGGGCGGGCTGACGATAAGTGCCGTTTAATCGGTGAAAGCTATGACGAAGTAAAAATGTTACCTCTGCATCTGGAGGCAAATGCTCAAAATATTTGTCACGCTCTTTATTTTTACAAGTTAGTTCTTGGCTATCTTTTCCAAGACTATCAGCAGGCTCTGGAAAATGCTAAGTTGGTCGAAAAATGTCTTGATAGTGCTGTAGGAACGATTCCTCTCTCCCACTTCTACAATTCTTTAGTCCATCTTGCTATCTATTCTGAGGCATCTAAATCTGAGCAAAAACTCATCCTCCAGAAGGTGAATGCCAACCAGAAAAAGCTAAAAAAATGGGCGAGATTTGCTCCGATGACTCATCTCCATAAATTTTATCTAGTGGAGGCAGAGCGGTATCGAGTTTTGGATGAAAAGACGAAGGCAATTGAGTGCTACGATCGCGCCATTGCCTTAGCCAAAGAAAATGGCTATCTCAACGAAGAAGCTTTGGCGAATGAACTGGCTGCCAAATTTTACCTCGCTTGGGGAAAAAAGGAAGTTGCCCAAGCTTATGTCTTAAATGCTCACTACTGCTATTTACGTTGGGGTGCAACCGCTAAAATAAGGGATTTAGAACAGCAGTATCCACAAATACTAAAGCGTTTTTCAACAGCCAATATGTCCAGAGATTCGCGCAAGAGCCTACCTGATGCGTCTGGCAATACTCCAGGTGAAATCCTGGATTTGACAGCACTGATGAAAGCATCTCAAGCAATTGCCAGTGAAATTGAGCTGGATAAACTGCTTACGACGTTGATGAGAATTCTGCTGGAAAGTTCTGGGGCACAAACTGGCTATCTAATTTTAGAGTCTCAAGGAGAGCTGAGAGTCGAAGCGTCAGGTGAGGCTAATTCAAATCGGGTGATAGTGTTGCAATCGACTCCCGTTGAAACTTGCCTGCCTGCGTCGATTATTCACTATGTTGCAAGGACTCAGGAAGGACTGATTGAAAGCGATGTTGCCCGTGAAGGCAGATTTACCCAAGATACTTACATTCAAACCTACCAGCCCAAGTCGATTCTTTGTGCGCCACTGCTCAATCAGGGGCAACTGATTGGGATTGTCTACCTAGAAAATAATCTAGCCGATGGTGTTTTTACACCCGATCGCTTGGAAGTGATTCAACTGCTCTCAACACAGGCGGCGATCGCGCTGACGAATGCCAGACTCTATACTCAAGTACAATCGACGCAAAATCGCCTGGATAAATTTCTCAATGCCATTCCTTTTGGCATATCCGTTCACGACGCCAATGGACAACTAGTTTACGCCAATCCAGTTGCACAGCAGTTACTTAATATTCAAGATTTACCAAAAACCGAAATCGAGCAACTCTCAAAAACCTATCAGATTTATCGGGCAGGCACTGGGGAGAGGTATCCAGTGGAAGAGCTACCCCTGGCGCGAGCGCTCTTAGGTGAAGAAACACGGGCAGATGATTTGGAACTGCACGACAGTGAGCGAATCGTTCCCTTAGAAGCAACCAGCACGCCAATTTTCGATGAAACGGGTAGTGTAGAGTATGCGATCGCAGCTTTTCAAGATATTAGCGATCGCAAGCAAGCTGAGAAAGCACTCATCGAAAATGTCCGCTTAGAACAGGAAATTAACGCTCAAAGAATTACACAAGAGGCTCTTCGGCAGAGCGAGGCACGCTACTTTGGTATTTTGGAAGACCAGACAGAACTGATTGCCCGGTATCTGCCAGATGGTACCGTGACCTTTGTCAATGAAGGCTTCTGTCGATTTTTTGAACTGACCAAGGAACAACTCATCGGGCATCACTACAAACCTGTCGTGTTTGAAGAAGACCGCGAATATGTAGCCCGACTCGTTAATTCCCTGAGCCAAGAAAATCCTGTGATCACAGTTGAAAATCGGGTGATTGTTGGCTCCCAGGTGCATTGGACGCAGTGGGTTAACCGAGCGATATTCGATGATTCCGGTTGCATTGTTGAATTCCAGGCGGTAGGACGAGATATTAGCGATCGTAAACTTGCCGAAGCAGAACTCGAACGGGCAAAAGATGCCGCCGAAGCTGCCAACCGCGCTAAAAGCATCTTCCTTGCCAACATGAGCCACGAATTGCGAACTCCTCTGAACGCCATTCTCGGCTTTTCCCAACTGATGAACCAGGACGCAAATCTCTTGACAGAACAAAAAGAGAACCTTGGCATCATTCATCGTAGTGGAGAGCATTTGTTGACTTTAATTAACCAAGTCCTTGACTTGTCCAAAATTGAAGCCGGACGCATGGCTAAGAACGAAACTAACTTCGACCTCTATTACTTACTGGCTGATGTCGAGGATATGTTTGCGTTAGAAGCACAAGATAAAGGCTTAGAGTTACGATTTGACTGTGCTGACCATGTTCCCCAATATATCTATACTGATGAGGTCAAGTTGCGGCAAGTGCTGATTAACTTGATCAGTAATGCGATTAAATTTACCTCAATAGGGAGCGTGTCAGTCAAAGTGGAACCCGGAACAGAGGAGCAGAGGGGCTGGGGAGAAACAACTAGCAACCAACAACTAACAACTATTACCTTTGAAGTAAAAGATACGGGAGTTGGTATTGCAGTGGACGAACTGGAGAAACTATTCAAACCATTCCTCCAAACAGCATCGGGGCAGCGAGTGCAGCAAGGAACGGGATTGGGACTGACGATTAGCCGTCAATTTGTTCGCTTGATGGGCGGGGATTTCACCGTTATCAGTCGCGGCAAAGTCTTCACCCCTGGAACTTCTCTGAGAAATGTTAGCGAAGCGGGACGAAGTCCGGGAGTAATTTCTTCCCCATCTTCATTATCTTCCCTATCTTCTCCACCTCCCTCTGGCACACTATTTAAATTTGACATTCCAGTGGGCATTGTTGATGCAAGCGAAAATGAACACCAATCCCACAGTCGTCGTGTTGTTGCCTTAGCTCCCAACCAACCCCAATATCGAATTCTAGTGGTGGATGATAGAGATTACAATCGGCAACTTTTGGTTAAACTCCTCGAACCTCTTGGTTTTGAAGTACAAGAAGCAACTAACGGTACTGAAGCGATTGAAATTTGGGATTCCTACTCACCGCATCTCATCTGGATGGATATGCGAATGCCGGTGATGGATGGTTATGAAGCCACGAAACGGATTAAAAGCACGACTAAAGGGCAAGCCACTGCTGTTATTGCTCTGACAGCTAGTGTGTGGGAAGAAGAAAAGGCGGTAATTTTGTCTCTTGGCTGCAATGATTTTGTGCGAAAACCTTTCCGCAAAGAAACCATCTTTGACATCATGGCTAAACATTTGGGAGTTAGTTATATTTATCAGGAGCAAGAGCAACTATCCCACCCATCTCATGTGGCTGGAGAACGGTTAAATTTAACGGATTTATTAACAACAATGCCTAAAACTTGGGTTGTAAAATTGCATGAAGCAACTCTTGACGCGGATTCTGGATTAGTATCTCAACTCCTTGAGGAAGTTCCTAAATCCTACGTTTTCGAGCTTGAGACTCTCAGGAATTGGGTTAAGAAGTTTCAGTTTGAAAAGATTTTGAATTTAACTGAATCCTGCGTCAGTAAAGAACAATTGTAGGTTGGGGATAGCGAAGTGAAACCTAACGCAGCATCGGTGGAGAATTGGGTTTCGTAGCCTCAACCTAGCCTATCAACTACTTTTCCCTTGTCCCTTGCTTCTCACGGATGGTAATTGAAAATCCATCTCCCAACTTAACAGCAATCAAGTCATAACATTTTTTTTCGGTATCCGTTTCCCAACAAAATTCTTGCGAGAGTGCTTCTCCTGTCTCAACCACCTGCATGAACTTTTCAAATAATCCCGGAGTGAGTCGATTCAGCAGTTTCTTCCCAACCGACTTACTAGTGAGTTCTTCTCGTTTTTTCCCCAAGAATTTAGCAAAGACGGGATTAACCAATAGATAGCGGAAGTCCTCGATTTCTCCAGTGATTAAACTCCTCACGGCTTGCATGGCGGCAATTCCATCTCTTGAACTATTCAACAAACTGGCGAGGAGGGCGCGAGATTGGTAGAGAATTTCTGCGGTTTGTTGATGTTGGTCGATTTCTTGTTGTAGCTGGTGTTTTTGCTGTTGGATGGTGAGGTGAGTTTGGAGGCGGACGAGGACTTCTTCGGGTTGAAAGGGTTTGGTTATGTAATCAACTGCCCCAACTTGAAAGGCTTTGACTTTATCAAAAACTTCGTTTAAGGCACTAAGGAAAATAACGGGAATCTCTGAGGTTTCTTCATCAGATTTCAGCGTTGAGCAGACTTGATAGCCATTGATATCTGGCATTTTAATATCTAGTAAAATGACATCTGGAGGGTTATTGCGGACGGTTCTTAATGCCATGTTGCCGTTGGTGACGCTGCGAACTTTGTACCCCTGCTTGGTCAAGATGTCGGTTAAAAGATACAGGTTTTCTACAATGTCATCAACAATTAAAATATTGGCTTTGAAGTCTCCTGTGTGTTCAACATCGCTTTCTTCGATTGCTGGAGAGGCGAGAGTGGGTGTGGCGCTTCGTTCTAGGAGTAAACGGCGAAAGTCATTCTTGGTTACTTTTTTTCCCAGTAGGTCTGAAAGGCGTTGCCATAAGGGATAAGCTAAGTCTTTAATATGCCCCACGCTCATGTATAAGCTTTCGGCAACAGCGCCGTAGGTTTCGTTGTCCCAAGCCGCTTTTAAGATTTGTTTTTCTGGCGCCGTTAGTTGTTTTCCTGTTTTGGCTTCAAGAGTAAATTCTACCCATTCGAGGGCTTCTTCAAAGGTCATGTGCACACCAATGTCATGTTGCAAGGTTTTTGATTCTTGCACCCCCTCTAGTATTGACGAATACAACGTGGAAGTGCAAGTCCATCTATAGCGTGTCAGCCTTCTGGTGCAGGGTGTTGAGGCAATGAGCCGATCTTTTTCCTCTGATAATTTAAAAAATATACGCCGATTAGCGTAGACAATGGCATTAATTTTCAGCAGTATTGCGGATGGGTTTTAGGAGATGATGTTGCGGCTGGTAGAAATCTCTAAAATTAACCAACGATCCGACCTTTCCGACTTTATGATCCGACCTTTCCGACTGTCAAGGGTAGGGAAGAGGAGCCATGATAGAGACAGGGAAAAGATGCAGCCTCTTGCACAAATAGCCACTGCAACTACCGCGTTTCTCAATTTAATGAGGTGCATTCTTAAAGCTGAAAAGCTTAGCTGACAAAGTCTTGGTGTATCTCAATTGTGTAAGAACTTCTTTATGTAGGCGCGCTAAATATTTTCCGGATAGGTCTTTTAGTAGATGTAAATCTTTGTAGGAGTGAACAGTAGTTTTTGGCTTCAAGTTAAGCCGGACTAAAGTTCCCCTTGAGCGATTCATCTGAAGCTTTATATCGTCAGACTGTGAACAACATCAAGCCTAAAGGCTAAATACTCCTCAGGGTTTTATTTTCTCTACCAATACTTGAAAGCTTTCTTGGCGTAAGACTCCTCAAGTCACGATTCTCTATGTCTCCACCGCCTATCAACTAGGTCAAGATTTTTTTGTGACTTTTTACGAGTCTTAAATGAAAAGCTGCTGTGCTATTCATTTAATTTCGCATCGACATCTAACTTGTTCAACGTTAATACTACCTCTGAAAAATATACATGAAATCCACCAAACATTCAACCTCAAAAACCTCTAATCAAGTCGCTACAGTTGTTTTTGTTGATGCTGGCGTTGAAAATTACCAGCAATTAGTTAATGGTGTCATTTCCCCCGCCGAAGTATTTGTTTTAGAGGCGGCGGCTGATGGAATTGAGCAAATTAGCCAAGTTTTACAACAGCGTCAGGATGTTGGTGCTGTCCACATCATTTCCCACGGTGCGCCTGGTTGCTTGTATCTGGGTAATACCCAACTGAGTTTAGATACTTTCAACCGCTATGCGACTCAACTGCAACAGTGGGATGTTGCTAATCTTCTCCTCTATGGCTGTAACGTTGCGGCTGGTGATGCCGGAGCGGAATTTATCGCTAAGTTGCACACTCTGACTGGTGCAGAAATCGCGGCATCTAAGACACTGACGGGTAGTGCTGCTAAAGGTGGAAACTGGGAATTAGAAGTAACGACAGCTAAAGCCTTTGCTACATTAGCCTTTGAGCCAGTAACCCTAGAAAATTATCCTGCAATTCTGGGAACTCTGACAGGAGCAGGGGCAACTTGGACTTACTACGACAATGGTAGTGGCATAGGGGAGGCTACACTCGGTGGGCAAGATGATGCCTTCGATGATGCTTTGCGGATAGAAATCGATGGTGAAGCCTTCGCTCCGCCTACGGATGGAACAGCGACAGGACAAACCTTTTCTTCATCAACAGTAGTCATGTCGGGGTTGAATGTCACAGCACAGTATTATGCTGACCAAACTCAACCTATCTTACGTCAATTTGTGAGCTTAGAGAATCCTACGGATAGTGCGATCACAATAACGTATCGCTTATCAAATAATGTAGGCTCTGACGATGAAACCACCGTGCAAGCAACCAGCAGTGGTGACACAAGCTTTACAACTGGCGATCGCTGGGTAATTACGGATGACTCTCCGACTGATGGTGACCTTACTAATACCCATGTGCTATTCCTTCCAAATGGTTTAGCACCTAATTCCGTATCTCAAACAGCTTTCAGTGATGAATTTAATACTACTGAGGGAATTCTGGCTGAATTTACTGTTACCATACCTGCCAATTCTACCCGCTCATTACTATTTTTCAATGCCTTAAGCGATACTTCAGCAACTGCTCAGGCTAATGTTTCGATCTTTGATGACATGGCGGCTTTGCAAGCCAGCACTCTCCTGGATGGGTTGACCAGCGAACAGCTTGCAAACACCTTGAATTTGATGTCGGCTCCGGCTAACAATGCCCCAACTATTGCCAATGAGATTGCCGACCAAAGTGCGACACAAGACAGCACCTTTAACTTTACCGTTCCTGCCAACACCTTCAACGACGTAGATGCAGGGGACACCCTCACCTATACAGCCACACTCGAAACGGGTGAGGCTCTGCCGAGTTGGTTGAGCTTCGACGCCGCTACAGGTACCTTCAGTGGGACTCCCAGCACTAGTGACGTGGGCATCTTCGGTGTGACGCTGACTGCCACAGACTCCTTTGGTGCTAGTATCAGCGATACCTTTAATTTAGCGATCGCCGACGCTAACCAACCCCCAAACAATGCTCCAATTGTTGCCAATGAGATTGCCGACCAAAGTGCGACACAAGACAGCGTCTTTAACTTTACGGTTCCTGGCGACACCTTCAACGATGTAGATGCAGAGGATACCCTCACCTATACAGCCACACTCGAAACGGGTGAGGCTCTGCCGAGTTGGTTGAGCTTCGACGCCGCTACCGGTACATTCAGTGGGACTCCCAGCACTAGTGACGTGGGCATCCTCGGTGTGACACTGACTGCCACAGACTCCTTTGGTGCTAGTATCAGCGATACCTTTAATTTAGCGATCGCCGACAGTAACGACAATCCCAACCCAGAGCCTACCCAAACTAATACTTGGGATTTTGTCTCGATAGATTATAACCTTGATGGCGCTACTGATATCATGGCGCTCAACAGGAGTGGCACGGCATCGGGCAAGACAGAAGTCCACATCATGGATGGAGCCACGAGCTATCAATCTTGGGCTTTGCAAACCTCAACGATACTGCATGAGACTGATGATACCTGGGACTTCGGTCACGGCGATTGCAACGGCGATGGCGCTAGCGATATCGTGAGTATCAAGAAGAGTGGCACGGAGTCGGGTACTACAGAAATCCACATCATGGATGCCGCCACCGGCTATCAATCTTGGGTGTTCCAAACCTCAACAATACTGCATGAGACTGGGGACAACTTTGAGTTCCAGGTGGGTGATTACAACAGTGACGGTTATACCGATATCTTCGCTATTAAAAAGAGTGAGACGGGTACAAATAGCACCGAATTCCACGTCTTAGATGGAGCCACTAACTATCAATCTTGTCTGTTGCAAACTGGAACCGCACTGCATGAGACTGGGGACAACTGGGACTTCCAGGTGGGCGATTACAACGGCGATGGCCTTATGGATATCCTTGGTGTTAAACAGAGTGCAACGGATTCAAATAGTACCGAAATCCATATCTTAGATGGAGCCAGCAACTACCAAGCATTCAGCTTGCAAACCTCAACGGTACTGGGGATGACTGAAAACAACTGGAGCTTTGCTATGGGCAACAACAATCTCATCAGCCTCAATCAAGGTAACACCGGCACGGGCACCACAGAAGTCCATATCTTAGAGGCAAGCACTAACTATCAATCTTGGCTGATACAAACCGGAACCGTCCTGCACGAAACTGCGGTCTCTGCAGTAGTCTAAATGGGCATGAGCTAACCTAGCGTTGGCTTAGAGCTTGCACTACTATCAATAACACTTTTGGATGTAGTGCGATCGCCACTCTTGTCGGTTGGGTTGAGCAATGGGTTCAACCCAACATTTCCTAGAGATTACGGATGCATCATCTTTCATAAAGTAAGAGTTCGCACAAGAACCAGCAACTGTGTAACTCCGTGTCAAGCCTTGTTTTATGGGTAAAGATAAGGGTGAATTACTTTTTTTATCTTAAGAAATAAAAAATATACGCCGATTAGCGTAGACAACTTTCTTTATTTTCAGCAATGTTGCGGATGTGTTTTAGAGCGCATTTTTGCAGCTAATCATTGAATATTTAAATTCGGCGACGATCCGACTTTTCCGACTTTATGATCCGACCTTTCCGACTGACGAGGGTGGGGGAGGTTAGGCATGATAGGGATATGGAAAGGAACAGCCTCTTGCAAAAAGAGCAACTGCAACTACCAAGTTTATTAATCAAATGAGGTACAGCCTTAAAGCTGAAAAACTCAGCTAACAAAGTCCAAATGTATCTCAATTTTGTAGGAAAATCTAATACTATTTAGTCACTATTGTTTTTACCTAAACTGCCTACTTTCAATTAAGTAAGGCTTTGTTTTGTGACTTTATTAGAGTAATTAACTATTTGTTCGTGCATCTACATCTACGCCGTTTAACTTTACTACCAATCTTGAAGGATGCATATGCAATCTACCAAATATTCAACCAAAAAAATCTCTAATCAAATCGCTACAGTTGTTTTTATTGATGCTGGAGTTGAAAATTACCAGCAATTAGTTAACGGTGTAATTTCCTCCGCCGAAGTATTTGTTTTAGAGGCGGCGGCTGATGGAATCGAGCAAATTAGCCAAGTTTTACAACAGCGTCAGGATGTTGGTTCTGTCCACATCGTTTCCCACGGTGCGCCCGGTTGCTTGTATTTGGGAAATACGCAGCTGAGCTTAGATACTTTCAACCGCTACGCCACTCAACTGCAACAGTGGAATGCTCCTTCTCTCCTACTCTATGGTTGTAACGTCGCGGCTGGTGATGCTGGGGAAGAATTTCTCGCGAAGTTGCACCAACTGACAGGAGCCAATATTGCCGCTTCCACAACTCCTACTGGTAATGCGGCTTTAGGCGGAAATTGGGAGTTAGAGGTAGTACTCGGTCAACAACAGCCTCTGTTAGCCTTTTCACCCTCAGTCATGGCGGCTTACGAAGGAATTTTAAACACTCCCTCCGTCTTAAGCGTAAGTGACGAAACTCAATATAACGGTTCTCCAGTACTGGTCGCTCCCACCCTCACCATAAGTGACCCGGATGACGGAGCTTTCCTAAACGGTGCCACGGTAGTACTCAATGGCGATGTCACTGGAGAAGAGATTTTGGGCATTGAGGGTGAGCCAAGCGGCTCGATTGGTAACATTAGCTGGGAGTATGATGTCACTTCAGGTGTGATGACCCTAACGGGTCAAGCTGATATATCCATTTACGAGTCACTTCTGCGCCAGGTTACCTATCAAAATGACAGCGCTACACCTACCACCGCTGCTCGCGACATACAGTTTACTCTGGGGACTGCCCTCTACAACGAAGTCAACGGTAACTACTATGACTTTATCGAAGATCCAAACGTTAGCTGGACGGAGGCTAAGGAGAAGGCTTCACAGCTAAACGAGTTTGGTCTCGAAGGATACCTAGCTACTATCACCTCACAAGAAGAGAATGAGTTTATTGCTAGTAATAAGCTCCAAGGTGAAGGATGGATTGGAGCAAGTGATGCAGAAGAGGAGACCGTATGGAAGTGGGTCACTGGACCCGAAGCAGGTACTGTATTTTGGCAGGGGTTGGGGCAGGGGCAAGGGGAAGTAGAGTTTCCCTACAGCAACTGGGCATCAACGTACAACAGCAATGAGAGTTTAGAGCCGAATAATTCAAACTATGGGGGTACTAAGCCTGAGGGAGAAGACTATGGTCACTTCCTTTTCCAGACAGCACAGAATACGGGTCAGTGGAATGATTACCCTGACACTGTTGAGGGTCTCGACGGTATCACACCAATCGCAGGTTACGTGGTTGAGTATGGTGGGATGGCAGGAGATCCTTCTCCTCTGAATATCAGTGGAACAGCAACCGTTACTTTCGACCAGACTAACCCAGACCCAATCGATCCAGACCCAATCGATCCAGGGTCAACCCAAACGAGTACTTGGGATTTTGTCACGAGAGATTTTAACCTTGATAATACTACCGATGTCGTGGCTATCAAGAAAAGTGACACGGGTTCGGGCATGACAGAAGTCCACATTATGGATAGAACCAACAACTATCAATCTTGGGCTTTGCAAACTGCAACGGTACTGCACCAAACTGATAATACCTGGGACTTCGCCAAGGGCGATGCCAACCGCGACGGTCATGCCGATATCTTGAGTATCAAGAAGAGTGGCACACCGAATGGCAAGACAGAAGTCCACATCATGAATGCAGCCGACAACTATCAATCTTGGGTGTTGCAAACCGGAACAGCACTGCACGCAACTGATGATACCTGGGACTTCCAGGCGGCTGATTACAACGGCGACGGTTTTACCGATCTCGTCGGTTTTAAAAAGAGTGGCACAGGTACAAACAGTACTGAAATCCACATCTTAGATGGTGCCAGCAACTATCAAGCATTCAGCTTGCACGCCGGAACGGCATTGCATCAGACTGGGGACAACTTTGACTTCCAGGTGGGAGATTACGACGGCGATGGTCTTATGGATATCGCGGCTATTAAAAAGAGTGACACGCCGAAGGGCATGACAGAAGTCCATGTCTTAGATGGAAAAACCAACTATCAAACATTCAGCTTGCACACCGAAACGACACTGCATCAGACTCCGAGCGGCTGGGACTTCGTCATGGACGACTACAACACTAATAATTCCATGGGTGTGATCGGTCTCAAGGGGAATCCTCCAACCGGAACGAATACCACAGAAGCCCATATCTTAAATGAAGACACTACCTATCAATCTTGGGTGATACAAACCGGAACTGTCCTGCACAACATTGCGCCCTCTTCAGTAGTCTAAATAGGCATGAGCTAACGGTAGCGTTGGGCTAATACCAATTCTGGAGGTATCTGAATTAACACTCCCCACCCTCAACGAAGTAGGGTGGGGATTTTTGGTTCAATTCTGGGGCTATTGCATTCCAAGTCCGCCTGCGCGGACTCAACATTTTGCGATGGTTTGAACCCCCGTAGGCGGGTGCCTGTTTGTGTAGCCGCGTCTCCGAGTAGTGCAAGAAGGCAGAAGATAGGAGGCTCCAGGGTAGAAGGGAAGAAAGCTTGCACAGTAAGCTTTTCAACCTTTTTTAACTGGATAGTTATTTCCGCCGTGCTGCACTAGTCTTTCTAACAACCAACAACCAACAACTAACAACGACTTTGTGAGGTAGTTTCTACCAGGGCTTTTTTGGTTGGGCGGTTTTTCTGTGCGTTCCGAGGTTTGGCTGATTGCAATTGCACGTTTAATTTGTAGCGCACGGCTTCGTGAACGACTTTGTAGGAGGCATCAATTCCACACTCCTCCTTTAACCAACTTCTAACGGCTCCATAAGTTTTAAATTCCTCTGGGTTTTGCAACTGCTGTCGCAATCGCTCCATAGCTTCTATTGGAATAGCTGGTTTTCTGCCTTGACCTTTCCTAACTGCAAGTATTCCGTCTAGTCCGTGTGTCTTATACTTTTGTAACCAACGGTAAAGCGTTGCGGTATCTCTGCCCAAAACAAGGGCTAGGTCTTTTAGGGTTGTGGCTTTACCTATTTTGAGTAAGTACAACGCCAGAACACGTTCCTTACCTCTTGCAGTTGTCTGTTTAGCTAGTAGAGTTTTAAGCTGTTGGGCGGTCTGTGTAATGTTGATTTTGAGAACGCCAGCCATGGATTGCTATTTTTCCGCATCGAAATACTTTTAATATAAACCCTGCCTAAAAATAGTGAGAGAACTGCAATTTCCAGTCATTAATGGATTTACTTTGATTAAGAAAAAATCTCTGACGATGCTACAGCTTTTGGCAAAGAAAAAAAGAAAAAGAGAAATGCCAAAAACGATGCATTCGTTTATGTACATACCCTTGGCTTTGGGAATGTTGAATATAGTTGCTCCCTTAACTGGCTGTACTAGCCGACCCACGAGTGCCGAATTGGATGCATGGAGTCAAGAAGCGATCGCACAAAATGCAGCAATAATCGCGAACTTACAGTCAGACAAAAGCAAGAATGATTGGCAGTTCGTTATTCAAGGGCAAACCTCAACAAATCAGCCCGTTGTATTGAGCTTGTCAAAACTGGAAGCTTTAGCAACGACAACAATCCAGACGAAGGAGCCACATAATACAAACACTCCCAATGCAATTTTCAACTTCCGGGGAGTTTCTGTTTCAACCCTGCTCAATGAAGTGGGTGTTGCACCGACGGTTCGTGAAGTGACGTTTGTTGCGCGTGATGGCTTTCGAGCCACAGTCAGCCTTGCTGACCTGCGGCAATACCCGATTATCATTGCTCTAGAGCGGAATGGGACAAAGATTTCCCGCAGTGAAGGTGGCCCCCTTTACTTAGTATTTCCTCAGACTCAGTTTCCCCAACTTCAGCAAAAGTATCCCGATCGCTTCTGGGCATTTTACCTCACGGATATGGTAGTCGGTACCGAACCGATACAGTTAAAAGTGGGTAGTCGCCTATTCAATGCGGCTGCTCTTGAAAAACTACCTCAAACAACCATTGAAGAAGCCGTTGGCTACCGGATTGGTTGGCCAGCTGATAAAGTCAAGCTTCATGGTGTACGGGTGCAAGATGCGATCGCATCTGCTGGACTCACACTTCCTCAAAACGGTGCCGTCATTGTTCGCGGGAAATCCCCCCTTTACCGCGACCCAGCAAGTCCAATCCGCCTAAAAGCCTCGGATGTCAAACGATGTGATATTCTCCTCGCAACTCACTGGGGTGATGAGCGACTACCGATTCCAGCAAAAATGGGTGGTCCCGTAACTCTAGCACTTTCATCAGCTTGTCAAGATCAGGCTGATGCGCGGCGATGGGCCACGTTCGTCGAGGAACTTGAGGTCACACAATAAGTCGTAGAGACGTTCCGCCGAAACACCTCTACAAGGTTATGCGGCGATTTTTATAGACCAATGCATAGCTGCCTAAAAACGAAGACGTGATAGTAAATACAGTACCGCTTCGGCAACACCCAACTCTCAAAACTCCATGAAGCTCTCGATATTCCACTCAATCCACACTCGGATTATGACTGCCACCACCCTTTTGATTGTGGCGATTGTTGGTGCTGTGGTTTGGAGCTGGGCAAAAAATGAAGGTGATGTATATCGCGAACAAAAGCGGCAGCAAGCTCAGACTCTTGCTGTTGCTCTATCCAATGCCTTGACCAATGAACTGGTCGATCAAAATTGGGGTCAAATTCGCCTCGGTCTCAATCTGATGTTGAGGCGAAACCCTGAGTTTGTCTACATCTTGGTTTCAGATGCACGCGCCTCTGACCAAATTGTCGCTGCCATGCCCAATGATTTTCAGGATCAGTACATTCCTGATGTTGTGCCAGCCGATATTACCAATGCCGCGCTTCAGGTGTACACAGATACTCCCCCTGTCGTGGAAACCTTCATTCTGCGAGACATTGAGTTTCAGGGTGAACGGCGGGCGCGTCGTGGTGAACGAGTGCTTGAGGTTGCCTCCGACATTCGTAATGCCTCTGGTGAGAAAATTGGGACTTTCCGTCTTGGAATTTCACTACGACAAGTTAACCGCGCCATAGTCAAGGCAGTGAATAAGGCTTTGTTGGTTGGTGTCCTCGGACTTGGTGTTGGACTTGTGGGAGCTTACATTCTCGCCAGAGAGTTGACTAACCCAGTGCGACGTTTACAGATAAGTGCGACGAAGATTGCGGCTGGGGATTTGGAGCATCGTGCAGACATCCAGCGTACTGATGAAATTGGCGCTTTGGCGGCGACTTTTAATGAAATGGCTACAGTTCTACAAGCGTCCTTTAGTCGGCTTCAGAGAACACTTGAATCGTTTGAACGCTTTGTACCGGGGAAATTTCTGACGGTTATTGCGTCTGATGGCATTGAGAACATCCAGGTTGGTGTCGCTTCAACACGCCTGATCACAATTTTGTTTGCCGATATTCGCGGCTATACATCCATGTCAGAACAAATGACACCATTGGAAACCTTTGCCTTGTTAAATGACTACCTCGCCTGTATGGGGCAAGTGATTAATGATACTGGTGGTTTCATTGACAAATACATTGGTGACGCGATTATGGCACTCTTTGAGGATGAGACAACTGGCTGTGCGCTACACGCAGCGTTAGCAATGCAGCAGAGTCTCAAGGTGTTTAATGAGAAACGAAGTCGCGAATTTCAACCCACAGTCAATATTGGTATTGGTATTCATCGAGGTGAGGTAGTCATGGGTACGATTGGCTTCACTTCACGGATTGAGTCTACGGTGATTGGGGATGCCGTGAATGTGGCAGCGCGGGTTGAGGGTCTTACCCGAAAATACAACTGTGATGTTTTAGTAACCGAGTCTGTTGTTGCGGCGCTACGACGACCAGAGGCGTTTGAACTGCGTTTGGTTGATGAATCAGTAAAGGTTAAGGGGAAGAATGAGCCAGTGGCGATTTATGAGTTGATGGCGAGTTCACGGGGATTGGGGATTGGGAACTAGTTCCTAATTAACTCCGTAATATCACTGAAATAATTTTATTATTTGTAATAAAAAATACTTGACTAAGTTTCAAACTTACTGATACAGTAATAATGTTGCAACAAAAAAAGACTGAGTTTTGGCAACAAATTCTCTATAAAAAACTTCAAAGACTTTAGTTGAAGTAGAAGTCCATTCATGCGTTTAGGTTTGAAATTACTAACAAACACTTCAGTCTTGGCGGCTTCCTTGCTAATATCAATACCCAATGCGATCGCTTTTACAGATATCGACAATCATTGGGCAAAAGAGTGTATCAGCCAGATGGCACCCCGGAAGCTGGTAAGTGGTTACCCAGATGGTAGCTTTCGCCCCAACGCTACTATTACTCGTGCTGAGTTTGCTGTTTTGATGCTGAATGCTTTCCCCGATGCGCCAGTTAAGCGGAGTGGGACAACCTTTAAAGATGTGCCGACTAATTTTTGGGCATATTCGGCAGTTCAAGAGGCGTACAAACGAGGATTTTTTTCGGGTTATCCTGGTGGATTATTTCAACCGAACCAGCAGATTCCAAGAGTGCAAGCGATTGGTGTCTTAGCAGGTGCTAAAAATTTCAGTATCCCTGCTAATCCTGATAGCACGTTGAGGCAGTATTTTGAAGATGCAGCCCAGATTCCAGCCTATGCGAAAAATGCGATCGCATCTGCTGCCGTCAATACCCTAGTCGTCAACTATCCCAACGTCAAACAGCTAAAGCCCAACCAAACTGCTACTCGTGGGGAAATCGCGGCATTAATCTGTCGCGCCTTATTCATCTACGCCGTACCACCGCAGTACATGGCTGGAGTAGAAGTCAGTCCCCAGGAAATCCGGGCTTTGCCAGGAAAACTCGATACCATTCCCACATTTAACAGTAATAGCCCAGAACTCGTAGAAACAGAAGGCATTTTGCTTTCAACGCTTCCACCCGAAGGCAAACAAATACCCTCTGCCCACCTAAACTATGCCTTCAACGGACGCTTTGATATTTTCACTCACCACATTGTCCGGGCAGAAACTGCCGCGCAAAATCGCCCTTCTTACCAGGGTTTGATTCTACACAACAAGACTGACAAACCCGTCACGGTAGATGTATTGCAAGGTGTCAGTTATCTCGGAACTCCGGATGCACCGTTCAAAACATTGCCCGATATGGTGGATAATTCCAATGGCAATGTCTACTCTGGCCCCGGTAGTCGTACTATGAGTGATGTCTTGCGGGGAGTTCGGCAAGCGATTTTCCCTGAAAAGTTGGTGATTCAGCCGGGACAAAGCCAAATATTAATGAATCAGCCGATTCCCATAGAACGTACTCCCTCCTCGAATGGTCGTTCTACAATGATGCGGTTGAGGAGTGATGGTGCGGTTTATGTTGCCAATTTAATGATGAAAGCACCCCAAGCTAGTAATGGCACCTATCGCGCACCCAACTTGACAGAATGGCAAAACTTACTAGATAGAGGCAGTTTAGCAGAACCGCGTGGTCCCGTTCCTACTCCCCTCGATCCACCCAGAGAACCAACGGTGTTTGGGCGCGTGGCAGGTGTTTCTGAGGGTTCGCAATGGCAAACACAGATTACAGATAATCCAAATATCGAACATCTCAGTATTCCACAACCAGGAAAGGCATTCTCCTACCCACTAGGAACACTACATTTAATTACTCTCAACACAGGGCAAATTCAAAGTGCGCCTATGCTGAAGCGCTATTCTGATACTGCCTATTTTGCCCACAGCAACTATGGGGTGGAATACAATCTCACCTTGCCATTGCAAAACTCTACGAGTCAAGCGCAAACCGTTACTGTGTCTGTGCAAACACCGTTGAAAGATGAGTGGGGTAACGATAACCTTCTGTTCTTGAATCCACGAGTTGAACAGGTATTCTTTCGGGGTACGGTGAAGGTGCGTTACGAGGATGAGAATGGGCAAACTCAGACGCGCTACGTGCATTTGGTACAGAGACGGGGACAACGGGGGGAACCACTGGTGACGCTGAACTTACCACCTGGGGCGCAGCGAGAGGTACAGGTAGATTTTATCTATCCGCCTGATTCCACTCCACCCCAGGTTTTAACGGTTAGGACTTTGGGCAAATAAGTGGAGAATGCGATCGCACAAGCCAAATATCCAACTACCAATTTAGGTGATCGCAATAACTTTATATTTACTATACGGATAAAGAGAAAAACCTCTGTAAGTGTGAACACACTCAAATTTTAGAGGCGGGTCGTTGTGATTAGTTCATCGAGCGCTTACGGAGTTGCTACCCTTACAAAAAATTTGGTGACAGATACCTGGTGGGGCAAGGTTAGCTGGGAAGAATTTATTGAACTAGCTGAAAATCCTGCTTATGCCGATGGCAGGTTTTATTACCATCAAGGACTCTTAAGAATAGAGATGTCGCCCCTTGGTCCCCGTCATGGTCGTCAAAGTTCGATTATTTCCAAGGCGGTTAGTCTTTTTGCCACCATTAAGAACATCCGCATTGTTGAGTTTGCCAACACGAGTTTTCGGAATGCGGGTGTGGGTGAATTTCAACCCGATTTAGCGTTCTATATTGGTTCTGGGTTGAGAGTCCCACCGCCAAGCAATGAACCAATTGACCTTCAAGACTTTGACCCGCCAAGTTTAGTAGTGGAACTTGGTGCTGCTAGTGTGAGTGATGAATTGGGACGCAAGCGCTTGATGTATGAAGAGTCAGGAGTGCAGGAATATTGGGTAAATGATTTGAATATTGGCGAAATAGTGGCATTTGCGATCGCAGAGGGGCGGAGTGGTAGAGTTCGAGAATCACAGGTTTTGCCGGGACTTGCGATCGCATCAGTAGAAGAAGCGATCAAACGTAGTCAGATAGAGGATGATACGAAGATTAATCTCTGGCTACTCAAAACTTTTAGTCAAGGTTGACGGTATGCGGGAGCAATATCTCTTGATAACCGTCAAAATCTTTGTGGTGAAGTATTAACTTCAATTTTGGCAGTAAAATTTTCGCCGCGCTTCTACCCAAAACGAGGGAGTCTCAATTTGATGGATAGTTCCAAGCATTTTTATGTTTTTCTAAACTTTTGCTCAATTAACAGCCGAAAGGTAACTCGCCTGGTTAGTTGCCTTGCTTTGGGGATAAGTTTAATGAGTGTCTGTAGTTCGGCTGCAATGACATCAGAACCTCGCGAACCTGCTTTGCAACTCAGCCAAACTCAACCTCAGCAATGGCGGCGTATGACATCGGATGAGCAAGCCAATGCTTTGCAATACATTTTAGATAGTCCATTGGGTATCGCTGCACTTAACCAACTAGCGATTGAAGGGTTTATCAGTCCAGGCTGTCCCAAAACTTTCTATCTCAATGAAAACTCAGGAGGATTTCAAACATTGTTACGGGTGAAGTGTCCAAACCAGCGAGGTGTCTCCAGCGCCGTTGGGTATAGCGAGATGCGAGTAATCTTCAATCGCTTTGAAAGTAATATTGAGGATTTTAAGATTGAGCGGGTACTTTCCGAAGGACGTGCCCCATCTACAACGTTGCCTGATTAGAGTTTCTTAAACTTTAATCCCTAGCTTCAGTGCTGGATTATTCTCCCAACGATCAGCAACATGAGCATAAATACAAGTCGTTCTTGGATCGGCGTGTCCCAATAAGTCTTGCACTTGCCGTAACTCTGCACCAGAACGCAAGGCGAGAGTGCCAGCCGTGTGTCTCAAGCTGTGCGCTGAAATCGTTCTACCTGGTGTTTGCTTCAGTTCTGTTTGCTTGAGATAGCTATCCACAATCAGCCTAATCCCACGACGGGAAATTCGCTCTCCACCTGCTCGATTTCCTACGGCGATAAATAGAGGGCTAGAAGGTTTTAGTTCTTCGCCATTCTCTTCTCTTGTGTCCAAATAACTCATCAAAATGTTGGCAATATCTGGGATTAAAGGAACAACCCGAATATTTCGCTTGCCTTCTACGCGGATTCCTAAATTTCCCCCCTGCCTTACAACATCAGAAATATTCGCACGATGTAGCTCTACTGTACGTGGCCCTTCTAATGTCATAATCGCGAGCATGGCTCTATCCCGTGCAGCTTTGAGTGTTCCATCTTGAGGGATGGCTTCTAAAAATTTTTCAACTTCTGCTTTTTCTAGATAGGTAATTTTTTCGGCTGGATCACGTTTCTCGCGTGGTGGTTTTACACCAAGCGCAGGATTGATGGAAATCAGCCCTTTTTCCACAGCGGCTTGATAAAAGCGTTTGACCACAGATAGCTTCAAGGCTACGGTAGCTGGTTTAAATTTCTGTTTTTCTACCATCCAACGGCGGTAGTGCTTAATGTCATCCTTGGTGACTTCAGCGGCATTGAGTTTTTGGCGATCGCACCAATCAACAAATTGCTGAACTTGGCGACGGTAGGTATTGAGGGTATCTGAGGCAGCATCGCCAGCACTGACATCTATATTTAGGAACTCAGCGAAGATTTCCAGCAGGTTATCTGTCGTGACTACCAAGCTGGATGACTGAGATGTGACTTGGCTTGGCGTCGCCACAGTAGGCATAGCTATCTCTAACCTCAGGTGAGTACCCTCATCCATTAACTAAATAGCACTAAGTGAAAGCTCCATTATAATAAAGAAGCGTGGCAAGAAGCAGAAGTACAAAAACTCCTATTGAGACACCGAATGTCAACTGAACAGGGAGACTTTTCTTCGGATTCAGTCCGTCTTGACCATGATCTATAGCGCTCGAAATATCGTTAGAACCTGGATCGTAACTCTGTCTTTTTCCGCTTTTCATATCAGTGATTGCTATCTTTACTTATCTTCTAATTTACTCCTCCTACTAGAAATCACATCTAACTCCAGACGTATCTAAGAAGGTGTACAAAAAGACCTAATACTAATGAAAATATTTTTATTTCAAGGTCACTCATCATCTTTGCACTATCGCAGAAATGAGATTTTCTAAGCTTTATTCTGCCAAGGCTTTTTATCTCCTTACGCATCTCGTAAATACTGCGGTGAATCTCATCCACTTTGTCAATCGAAGCAAAAGTTACTGTTTGCTTCTAGTGAAATTGTTAATAGCCCAGTAAAAGCCCTAGGTAGACTTTAACTTTGCTACTTGGTCTAATCCTCTGCCCATAGGAAGGGTCTAATATTAAGTAATTTTGTACTATTAACTACAAACCTCTTGAGAGAGAATCTAACTTCTAGAAACCTTGTCTACTTCCTTTACTAAACTGCTGCTAAGTGCTGTGAGCTATTTAATTAGGTGGACATTTTTACGAGGGCGCACTATTACTCCAATACCCAAATCCTCTGTTAGAATCCATCAAGAACCTTTCTGATTTTGAGAGTGAAAGCGTCCAGAAACGAAGTCGCGTTGTTTGAGATGTTTGGTTTGACGCCCACTTACACGTTCGCGCCACATCCTAAAGCTAGACGCTTTCATTTCTCGCCGCATTAGAGCAATGACTTGTTTTTCCTGAAGCCCAAACTGTTGTTCAATTGCCTCAAAGGGTGTGCGGTCTTCCCACGCCATCTCTATAATGCGATCGATGGTTTCAGAATCGAGGTTAGGGAGATTCATTGCAACGACGTTAGAAATACAGTGGAGTACATACTCATAGCCTAACGTATCGAATTCAGGAATCCGGGAGTAGGTACCAGGATTATTTTACAACTCCAATCAGAGTGCTATATCAACACACCCGCTATAGGCGATCGACTAACTCCTCGTAATATTCTTCCCTCTCATCCGGTAAATAATTTGTTCTTTGCAGTGTGCGATCGCGCAACAAATACGAATCCGTAATCTGAATACGGCCCAGAAAATCTAAATCGTGAGAAATCACCCAAAGTCCACCGTGATATTCATTCACCGCTTCCACCATTTGCTCCACGGTGGGAATATCCAGATTGTTAGTCGGTTCATCCAGAATCAGCAAATCGATTTTCGAGATACCCAGCATTGCCAGTGCCAATCTCGCTAATTCTCCTCCACTCAACACCGATGCCGATTTATAAACATCATCATTGAAGAAGAGAAAATGTCCAAGCTGCTGTCGGATAAGTTGATACTCTAGCCCCGGATTGGCAGATTGGATATTCTCCAGAATTGTGAAATCCCGATTCACCAATTCATAGGTTTGATCAAGATACACGACATTCATCGTTGGAGAAAGTAATACCTCACCTGATTCCAGAAATGCGTGTGTTCCTTCCCTGTTGAAAATTGCTTTTGCCAAGCTAGATTTACCGGAACCATTTGCCCCAGCGATCGCAACTCGCTCCCCAGAAGCCAGATGAAACTGAATGTTCTCGATCAACAGGCGATTGGCAACCCAAAGATTTGCCCCCTGAATTTCAATGAGATTTTTGTGCTTTTGACTGGTTTGTTCAAGCTGGATACTTGTTGCTTTATTCGTTCTAACTTTCGTCTCGACCACTTTTTGATCGGCATCTGAAATAGCTGCCTCATGTTTCTGCTTGAGTTTTCCAGCCGTCACTTCGGCTTTTCGCCTTAATCCTCCGGCTGCCATTTTGTCAATGCTGCCACTTAAAAATTTTTGCCGACCATTTCTCCGAGATTGGGCGGCGCGTTGCTGCTCTTGCATTGCCGTAGCTTGGGCACGTTTGAGTTCTTTTTTAGCAACTTCGTGCGATCGCAATCTTGCCTCTAATTCTGCCTGTTTCTGCTCTCGGTACAACGAGAAATTCCCACCGTATACACTCACCCCATTAGGCGTTAGTTCCCAAGTTGTATCAACAACTCGATCGAGAAAGAAAGGCTTGTGAGAAACAATCACAAACGCACCATCGAACGGCTTGAGGAATTGCGACAGTTCCTCCAGTGCCAGATAATCCATATGATTTGTTGGTTCATCCAGCAGCAGGACATTGGGTTGTTGAGACAAACCGATCGCTAAAAACAGCTTCGTCAGTTCGCCACCGCTTAATTGGGTAATCGATAAAGACAAATCCAGCGTTGTGGTGAACTGTGTCTCTAGAATGTTGATAATCTTCCACCACTCATCGGAGATGGAAAAAAGGAAATTTTGCACTGTATCCGCTTTGATTTGCTGTCGAATCGTGCTGATTTGGGGCAAATAGTAGATCGAACCATTGCACCGCACAGAACCGGAACTAGGCTCGATTTGTCCTGCCAGAATTTGCAGCAGTGTCGATTTACCCACTCCATTCGCACCGACAAGCGCCACGCGATCGCCTACAGCAAGGCTTAATTGCACATTTTTGAATAGCGTGCGATCGGGCGGAAGTTCATATGTCAAGCCGTCAGCCAACAAATAGGGCTGTTGTGGCATATTGACCACCTCCAAGTTATGAATTGTTGAAAAGGCTCAGACAGGAATTGCTAGCGGCAGAACGTTATCTTGTGTTCGGTGCGTCGCTGCTGCCATCCTGTAAACGATTCTTTCTTAGCTTTCGTTGTAGCGTCGTTACTTCATGTCTGGATTGGAAATCAAGAGAATCCATATTACAGGATATACTACATCAAAGAATTCGACAATTCCTTTCGCGCTAAAATCTTGTATTCACTGAACTAGGCTTACATCACTAAGACTAAAGTAAGTTCCACAGTAGGGAGTAGACTTCACCCTATCAGTTCACTCGATTGGGTGAGACAACGGGATGAAGTGCGATCGCATATGACAGTTGCATAAGTTTTGATGCAGTTGGTGAACACAAAAGGCACTCTGGGGAGATTGGGCGATCGCTCATCTATGTGATTTTATGCGATCAGCTTTGCTGGTGCCGTAGGCAATCGCCCGTCAGTCCTGATTACGTTACCTCAACGTGCAACTACCAAGTGATTTTGATGGTTGGAAAGTTCCTCCTCTAGCTGAGCAAATGCAATTTCCTCCTGACCCGAAACCCCCAAGCGACGAAGATTCACTATTGCGATCGCACTGGTGCCTACGTGCAGGAACTACTGGAGTTGACCCCGCAGAACGAGTAATGACTTAACAACAATGTTTCCTCTATCATCTGCCGTACTGTTGGTGTTAGCTGACAATTACTGTTGAGACACTCTACGAGTAACTGACTAGCATTGGCATACTGCTCGACCAAGTGTTGTGAGGCTTCGCTCAAGTGCCATTCATGACCAATATTGCGATGGTCAATCATGATACTTCTCAGTTGCGATACCCAATCTTGACCATTTCCTTGCCACCATTGCTTTATAGTTTCTTGGTCTGCATCTGAATTCGGTAGCTGGTTTTTAAGTTGCTTGAGTGAATCGTTGATTACCTCAACCCCAGTTAGGTGGTTAAGGTCAAGGGCAAGGCGAAGGGCAGATATTCGGTTATAGGCTAATTCTGGAGTCAGTGCGAGGGCAACCCCCAAAGCCTGAACTAGAGCCAAATCCAGGGCAAGGTCACCTCCAAAATTACCGGCGAGATTGCGGTCAATGGCTAAGGCTAAAGTTTGGTCACTAGCCAGTCGGTGGTTAGGAGGAAGGGCAAGCGCTAGATAAAAGGCACGAATAGCGGCTGGTTTGTAGGGTGTCTTTACCTCAAGAGATTTCTCTGACACCCAATTGAGGAACGGTTGTAATGTCTCATCCACAGATACTAGAGCATCGGCTTGTTGCTTCATTAGTTGCAACAGTTCATCTGCATTCGGCAACATCTGAGCAGTTAGTAAAAACACTTCTCGCCAACGTTTCTCTGTTAGGTGTTCCGCTAGCTGTGGCAAGGATAAATGAAAACCAGTAACGATCGCTCTTGCTGTGAAGTACTCTTGAAACGTTAGGTGGGAGAATGAGTAAATCCGTCGCGCTCGCTCAACTAACAGTCCATGCTGTATCTCGATAGATTTCACAACAGCAAGACTATCTTGCTCTAGAGTCACTGAGTTAGTCTGTGCGTTGGCTGAGGTGCGTAAGTAGTCCGTAATTAATTGCTGGAGTCGGCTCTCTTCAAAGAAATAATCCCCTTGCTCAAACGTAATTGCCGCTAGCTGACTGAGCAACTGGAGTTTGTGGGGCAAGGATAAATTACGATAAATGTCATCTCGCCTAACGCCTCTCGATTCATCCCAACGAATTAATAGCAGGTCAAGCCCTTGTTTGTAAAGGTCAGAGCGCTTAACGGGAAAATCCGCCTTAGCATGGAAAACCAGGCAAGTCAGGTTGAGCAAGACAGGTGTGGCGGCGAGTTCTCTGATGGGTTGATGTTCTGGCAGTGCCATCTGCTCAAGAAACAGGGATGCCTTTTTCAAGCCAGATTCGGGTGAATTCCTCGCAACGGCGACAAACCACTTTTTGGCAAAGTTTTCAATTTGCGCGGGTTTGAAGTCAGCAATCTCGACTTCAGTAAACCCTTGAAATCTGTACTCTTGAGCAGCAATCCGGCAAGTGATAATCAGTTGGTTTTTGTAATATTTTTCCGCTATTTTGCGAATTTGTTTGATGACTTCATCACTGGCTGCTTCTGGTACTTCATCTAAACCATCCAGCAGTATCAAGGTTTTGCCGTGATTGAGTAGCGTTTCAACATCTTGCTCGGAAACACCACTGCGGGAGAATTCTTGATTGATGTAGTTTAATAAGCTGAAGTTGCCTTCATCCAGGGCATCCTCTGCAAAGTTCTTCAGCCGGATGAAAATGGGAACGCTCCCGCTTTGGAAATGCCCCTGATTGCACTGAATGGCAAGATACTGCAAGAAGGTAGTTTTCCCAGCACCCGGTTTACCCAGTACCATCAATTTGGCATACCGCTCAACGGCTTTAAGTCCTGGTACTTGTTCCTGACGCACTTTCCCCAAACCCAGGCGGTCAAATTCTTCAGGTTTGAAGCCTTGTAAGTCAGAAATTTCTAGCCAACGCTGACTGGTAATTTCTTCAAGGATGTTGACCTCAACGTAAAGGTCATCTAAACCTACAGGTCGTGCAATATCCAAGAGGTGCAGGGTGCCGCATTGGTCTTGAATTTTATCGTGACGCTCTGAGCGCACCCTGGTTACGAGTGCATCAATCTCATTAGCGAGGTCTTGAACTTTCTCTTCTGCTGTGGGTTCATCAATTTGGAGTTGAAGCGCAATCTCTTCTGGTTGCAAGTCTAGCTGAAAGCAGATTTCGCTAAAGACACCTCTATCAACGGGCTTACCCGCAAAAAACTTCCAAATCGGCTGACGAGTCTCTAAACCCACCTCACCAGCTAAGTACTCCTGCGTCCAGCCTTTTCGCAGGAATGCTTGTTTTGCTCTTTTGATGCCTTCTACAGATGCCTGGAGCGATCGCCTTGCCATACCCCAACCCTAATACTTTTCTTCTATTGTGCGTGCCAATACTTATACATAAAGTCAAACATTGGTGCAAACGCGATCGCAAACATCTGGATTTTATACTCAATTCATCTTCAGAAGTCTTCAACCGTCACATCCCCTTAGCTAGCATGAACCTTCGGAATCTGCAACTCTTACTCGAAGCCGTGGCTATTACTGTCTGCCTCATCTGGATTGCTGGACAACCAGCGGAGGCTAAAACAATAACTTCTAAAGTAGCAATTAATACATTAAATAGAAGTCTCAATGACGGTATGGTGCTAACGGTTGAGCAAAACTTACTTATCTCTCTAGACAAAAAGCTCATTATGAGTTTGCGAAACTAAATGCGATCGCATTCTATCCGATAGCCCTTCTTTCCTCTTCTTGCACTCACTTCTCTCATTTATCGTAAGAAGAAAGCTTTTAGTATCCTAGACTCACGCACACCCTTAATATAATACGGAAGTACTAGGCTCAATCCGTTATCCTTGCCATTAGATTCTCACTTTTAAGATAGAGAGTTCGCTAACCGCTAATTAGGTATGCTAAGGAACATTGATTGTTATTGATAACGTCAATGCATCTACCTGATTATCCGAATTTACTATGCGTAAGCCAAGCTTTTGTGTACTAGTGGTTCAGTCAACTCTGTTAAGTCTCTTAAGTTCGCAGACACTCTCGGCTTACCAGCTACCTGACTATGGGAATCACAAGCAGCTTGATACAAAAAACAATATTCAACTAGTTAACAGAAACTACACACCTGCTCAAATTAATTATTTTTTTGAAATTGCCCTTGGTTCTGAGTTTGGAAGCTCAAATCCAACCATTAAGAAATGGGATAGGGATATTAAAATTAAGGTCAATGGTTCTCCTACTGCTGAAGACCTTAAAACTTTACAAACAGTCCTTGACGAAATCAATACCTTAACTAATAGTATAAAATTGCAAATTGATGCTAAGAATCCTAATCTAGAAATCTACTTTGTTCCCGAATCCCAATTTGCACAATACGAGCCAAACTATTCTCCCGTCAACTATGGCTTTTTCTGGACAGACTGGGATAATGATGCCATTTATAATTCGAGAGTTCTAATTTCCACTATTGGACTAACCCAAAAAGAACGCTCTCACCTGATTCGAGAAGAACTCACACAATCTTTAGGGTTAATGAAAGATTCCTACATATACCAAGAAAGTATTTTTTATCAAGGCTGGACTGATGTTACAGACTATTCAGATCTCGACAAAGCTGTTATTCAAATGCTTACTCTTCCAGAAATCCGTCCAGGAATGACCAAATCACAAGTTTTAGAGGTGTTGCAAAAACTTGAAGCAAAAAAAGAACCTATATCTAATTGTGGGACAAGTGATGCCGACCCTGCTCTTGATTTTTCAGTTGATCCATTTTGTTCAATTCGTTTTCAGTAGAATGCACCCGTAAAGGAAGTTCATTTCAAACTCCTAAATTCTAAAACCTAGTGCAAGAAGGCAGGATGCAGGAAGCCGAAGGAAAGAAAGCTTATACAGTAAGCTTTTTAACCTTTTTCAACTGGATAGTTATTTCCGCCCCCCTGCACTAGCCACCATACAAAGCGCCTTGGGTTTGTGGTCCAGCAATACCGTTAGCTTGTATTCTCCTGGATATCTGAAAGTCTCTTACAGCGGATTCAGTTAACCGACCATAGTATCCAGTAACGGGTCCGTTGTAGAAGCCAAGGGTTCTCAACCGATTCTGAAGGTTAGTAACGGCTGAGCCATTGCTACCCACTCGTAAGGTGCTTGAGGGCGTACCACCCCCACCGCCGCTTCCGCCAGAACTACCGCCATACAATACGCTTAGGGTTTGCGGTCCAGCAATACCGTTTACTTGCAGTCTCGCCGAGGCTTGAAAGTTTCTTACTGCTGCCGCAGTTGACTGACCATAGTATCCAGTTACAGGCCCGCTGTAAAAACCCAGAGTTCTCAAGCGATTCTGGAGGTTAGTCACGGCGGAGCCATTGCTACCAATTTGCAAGGTGCCTGAGGGTACCCCACCGCCACCACCACTACCACCACTACCACCACTACCAGAACTGGCTCGTATCCAAGTGGAGGATACCCAGTTACCGTTAGAAAGTTGTGACCAACCACCAGATGTACGACCACTAAGGGAAATCCGGCTACCGTTGGCGACGCTGCCGACAACAGCACCACTAGGGCTGGAGCGAATATGAAGCGGTGAGCCATTCGTGCGTACAAGGGCAACGGAGCCAGAACCACTGCCACCGCCACCGCCGCCGCCCCCACTACCACTTATCCAACTGGAAGATACCCAGCCACCTGTTGAAAGCCGTGACCAGCCACTAGAGGTAGAACCACTAAGACCGATATAGGTGCCATTGCGTAAACTGCCGATGACAGCACCCCCAGGCGTGGCGCGAATATTCAAGGGACTGCCATTGGTTCTGACATAGGCAGCCAGGGAACTACCAGCCATGCTCAAAACCGAGATAGCGATAACAGTGGCTAAAAACCTAATCCAAGCTGAGCTAGGTGGTTGCCAATTGAAGTTGTTAAATAATTTCAGCTCGTAAGCAGTCGGATTGAGGTCTGCTTCTTCGTAGGCTGTATGTAAATGTGCGTAGGCAAGTGTTTCCATACCATATATTTTCTACTTCTTTTTTCTACTTCAAAAATGTCTTGAGTTATTTCTGGAGGTTGTTATAGAACTCAACACAAAAAAGAACTTGCTCTGACTATGGCTTCTTCTCTAGGGGTACAAACTCTTTAGTCTTTGGTGAGTATTTCCACGCAATTCCCTCTGGGTCTCGACTTTGACTCCATTCTGAAAAATCAGGGTCAGATTTACGTTTACCAACGGTACTCGAATGAACGTCAAGCCGTTTCGCAAGTTCGGCTTGAATGAGAGATTGAGAAATTTGTTGCTCGTTGTCAGGTGTATCTGCCCACAAGTCCTCTTTTTCGCTTGCTGGCTCCGTTTGTTCCAGCTTATGGTGTTCCACTGGTTTGGGGTCTGCCTTAATTTCATCGGCAGGGGGAGTAGTTTCTAGGGGCTGAGGTTCTTTTTCGGCTGGAGATTCTAGTGGCTGATGCTCTTTTTCGGCTGGGGGTTCTGGAGTTTCTACTGGCTGAGGCTCTTTTTCCGCTGAAGGTTCTGGAGATTCGATAAGCTCACTAGGAGAGGATTCGCTTTGAGGCGGACTCGACACCTTTTGACTCAAGAGTTCCATCAGCTTTGGACGTTGACTGCCTAACGATTCATCCTCTGGCTCAACAGTTGGTTCACTCTCCTCGAACATACTACCGAGAGCGCTTGCTGTGAGGAAGTAATAGACAGTGCCTTTATCTTCGTAGACTTGACGCTGGGCACCGAATTCTTCGGCTTTTTTATCAAGGTAGCGCGTTGCTGCTGGTGCCGATATGCCAGCTTTTAGGTGTAAGTCCATCACTGTCAGACAGCCCTGGTTTTCTTTAATTAGCTGGTTGAAGTAGGGGTTAACTTGCTTACTCCACTGCTTCCATTGATATTGCTGCCAAACTTGAAAACAAATGCTGAAGATGAGTAGTGCCAGCAGTGCTGGCCAAGCCTTGAACAGGAGGACAATCAAAAACGCGATCGGGAGTATAAGAATGAGTAGGTTATTTGCACTGCTATCGATTACTTTTCCAGTCATGTCCCTGCTTGCGAATTTATTCTATGGCAAACCATCTTAATAATTGCAAAGATTGTGGTCGATGATTGATAACGGGGCGTGAGATTAGATAAACGCAACATTTCTGCTCATCCCTAAGAGCTGGCACAAGCAGCAACTACAGCCTATGGGAGTTTTAGTGATGAGTAGTTTATTTCAACAGTGTAGGGGTTCTTTAATCAGGTGGGTAAGGGCGAGGCGTTTAAACATTGCATTCCGTGCTTGTATTGCCAAAGTATCATCCAAAGGTTTCAGTGGAACGGGGGTTTGATACTTTTGAGTTAGAGCAGTCTGGATGAGCCAATCAGCGACAAAGGGATTTTTTGGTAAGAGAGGCCCATGAGAATAAGTAGCGATCGCATTTCGATAAACTGCCCCTTCTGTACCATCCTCTCCATTATTTCCATACCCTTTCACAACGCGACCCAGTGCTTCTACATTCCCTAAGAAAGTTCGACCCCCATGATTTTCAAAGCCAATCACTATCGGTTTCGTTCCTAGCGTCGCTTCTAAGTCTTGTGCTAAGGGTGATGCTGTTAGCTCAAAGACAACATTGCCAATGCAACGACGAGAATCGGCTCCAGGATGCTTGCTCACCATATCAAATAACCCTAAGCCTTCAATCCGCTGACCTATTGCCGGTTCGTAGTAGTGACCTAGCAATTGCGGTGCGCCACAGGTAAATACGCCTGGTGTCCCCGCTTCGATTTTTTCACGTAATGTGTCGGCTTTGATGCCCCGGAGGTCGCGCATAACGATTTCCTGTTGCCTATCTTGGGCACCACCGCCCATTAAGATATCAACGTTGTGGATTTCGGCAGTAGGGGCTTGCTCGTCAAGAGAGATGATTTTGACGCTGATTCCTCGCCATTGAGCACGTTGTTGCAAACAGATGACATTACCGCGATCACCATAGGTACTCATCAGATTAGGATAGAGCCAGCCTATTGTTAGTTCTAGTTGTTGAGGATTCATCACCATCAATTAATTTCTTGAATTCTTCAAGGCTGACCTGACTGCCTCAGAATAATTTAACCACTCTACCAAACGAAGAGTTTATGTTCTATGCAGAAAAACTCTAGTTTCATGGATAGGGAAGTGACGACCGAAAGTTGTCTGCCTTGTAGCCCAATAAGCTGGACGAGAAGCGATCGCTTTTACTGAGCCAACCCCGTCATACGCTACGCTACAGTTAGCGAGATTCTTAGGTAATCGATGACCGCCCTTATCCTCAACTTAAGCCCCACTATTGAGCTAACCGATGAACAGTTCTTCCAACTCTGTCAGAACAATCGGGATTTGCGCCTGGAGCGCACAGCAGAGGGAGAATTAATCATTATGCCACCAACGGGATGGGAAAGCGGGAACCGAAACAGTAGACTGACGCAGCGCTTAGCCAATTGGACAGATGCTGATGGCACAGGTTTAGCTTTTGACTCTTCAACGGGTTTTAAGCTCCCCAATGGTGCAAACCGTTCTCCTGATGCATCCTGGGTGAGTCTGGAATGGTTAGAAGCTCTGAATCCAGACCCTACTAGATTCCTGCCTATGGCTCCGGATTTTGCTGTCGAGTTGCGCTCTGCCTCTGATAGCTTGAAGACAGTGCAACAGAAAATGCAGGAGTACATGGACAACGGTGTACGTCTAGGCTGGCTGATTGACCCTCAAAATCAACGGGTGGAAATTTACAGATTAGGGCAGGATATTGAAGTTCTAGAATCTTCCACTAGCTTGTCTGGAGAGGATGTGCTGCCTGGATTTGTCCTAGACTTGGCACAGATTTTGAACTAGGTGACTTACGATTGACAGCAAATTATAAAATCTGACGACCTGTCAGCAATCCCCGCACTTCCAGCATGGCAGAGTAAGTCGGCAAAATGTGTAGGGTTTCATTGGCAGGAGTGTGTTCCAAGGCAGTAGCGATCGCTTCTTTTAAGTCTTCTTTCACAATTAACTTGAAGTTATTTTGCCCGTCAGTCTCGCTGTAGCGTAGACGTAGTGCCATATCATAAACGCGATCGCCACTCACTACAACTGTTCCCCCCGACGCTACTAGCTTCTCAGTATCGACATCCCAAATCCAAGAAACATCAGTACCATCTGGTGTTCGATCATTGAGTACCAGCAGCTTTGTTGAAGCCCCTCCATTTTTTTGGATATCATTCACTGCTCTGATGGTTTCGTTCATCCCTACAGGATTTTTCGACAGCAGAATCCGCACATGCTTACCGTTAACATCCAATTCCTCAGCACGTCCAAAAGCAGCGCGGAAGTTCTTAACGGTGTCGTAGATAGTAGGGATATCAATGCCAATTTCCTTGGCGACTAACCCCGCCGCAAGCGTGTTGTATTTGTTATAAATGCCAATCAAAATTTGCGGCCATTCCCGGCTATCAACAGCTAGCTGACTTTTGCTAAAACCACAACTAGGACAGTGGTAATCCCCTAAGTGCGACAGGTAAACACCTTTATAGTCCAAGGGATGCCCGCAACTGGGACAATAAATCGAATCTACAGCGTGGGGAATCTCATCAAGGTAAGCCTCTGGTTCACTCAATCCAAAGAATAAGACTTTTTGAGGGAGTTGCTGACCGAGGCGCGAGAGAGTCGGGTCATCGGCGTTCAGAATCACCACTGTATCAGTCGGGAGAGGCGCAATTGCTTTTTGCCATCTCTGGCTTATCGTATCAACTTCCCCATATCGGTCTAGCTGGTCACGAAACAGATTTAACCCCAAGATGAACTGAGGCTGACAAGAGCGCAATACTAAGGGCAATACATTCTCATCCACTTCCAAAATCGCGTAGTCAGCATCAAGTTGCCCAATCAAACTCGTATTGTCTAGTAGTGCTGTGACCAACCCGTTAATCAAATTAGCGCCCGTGGCATTATGGGCAACTCGCCACCCCTGACGCTCAAGAATTGTCCGCAAAAGGAGAGAGGTTGTTGTTTTGCCATTCGTCCCAACGATGAGAATCACCCCTCGCCTTACCTGCCCAAATAGTAACGGCAGCACTTTCGGCTGAAGACGACGTGCCATATCTCCTGGCAGCACACTCGCCGCCCCTAGGCGAAGTAACCGCACAAGAGAGGTTACCGTTTTTGCTGCGCCAACAGAGACGCCTAACCGCAATCTATCGATAATTGATATGCTCAACTCTGTACTCCTGCTTGGGCAACACAGTCTCTACGCTTTTAGCGTCTTACTGCTATTTACTCACCTGTTTATTGATCGTCAGCATTCTACACTACCCAGCTAGTTGGTACAGAGATTCTGTCTACGGCTTTTCAGGAAGAATTCAGTGGGGAGTAGGGAATAGACAAGAGTAGCAACAGATAATCTAACGGTGGAAAGCGAATAAATAGAAAAGACCAAATTCAGATGCAACGATTCACCACCAAGCTACGTGTGAGATACCACGAAATGGACGCTTTAGGACACGTCAACAACGCCGTGTATCAGCATTACCTAGAGCAAGCAGCTATTGAACATTCAGAACATCTTGGCTTTAACCATCAGAAATACCGGGAACTGGGTGGTGTCTTCGTTATGCGGCGGGTGGAAATTGATTACCTTCGTCCAGCCGTTGCGGGTGATACGTTAGAGGTGACAACTTGGTTACAACAACTGCGGGGACCGCGTGCAATTCGGCGTTACGAAATCCGCAAACAAGGTGAAGAGCAACTGCTAGTAACGGCTGAGGTGTTATGGGTTTGGGTTGATACCCAAGCAATGCGCCCACGGGCAATTCCTCGTCAGTTGCTTGATGTGTTTAACCAAGCGAATCAGTCAGACTCAATGCAGCAAACATTGAGAAATTAGTATTGTCTGCCATAGTAATAATCTGTAACTCTCAATACAGCTTGAATGTATCTTCCGGAAGAAGGTCTGTTGTCGCCAGACCCGTAGGATGTCTTTGAGGACGGCGCGTGATGTTTGTGAGAATCGCGATCGCGTCTTTCTTCGTTTGTGCTTGTAGTGCAGAATCCTACGAAATTTAAGGAGATTTACATGCAGCGGATTTTTTCAGCAATTGGGCAAGCTTTTGCTAAGCGCATTTTGCTTTTTACTCTTATGAGTTTGCTAAGCCTATCAGGTCTATTTGTTTTTGCTAATCAACCTGCTTTAGCAGATAAACCCTTGAATAGTCCGTCGAAGGCAGAGGAAACAATCGATCGCGCCTATACGTTGAGTGAAGGAACGGGGCTTAAAGAAGAGGCTCGACAAGAAGCTTACGAGGAAGCCACTGAAGCACTCAACGACCCTAAAGGTCTGGATAAGATTTATGAGGAAGATTTGAAGGAATTTAGAAAAGAAAATCCAGGTGAGAATGCTTTAGTTGAAGGAGCAAAAGACCTAGTTGATAAGGTCACTGGCAAGGAATAAGCGTCAGTCAACGATTAGAGATGCCCTTTTTGTGCAATAGTGTATCTCTAAGGCTTAAAATGAAGGGTCTAGTACAAGAAGGCAGAAGGTAGAAGGCATAGGGCAGAAGGCAGAAAGGCTTAGACTTTCTACTTTTGGCTCCGTTGTTAACTAGTCACTTAATTTTTGCCGCGCTGCACTAGTGTGATCAAGTTATGCCTAGAGTCAAGTAAGCTACTACTCTTATCGGTAGGTTCTATCAATTAGAACGGGAGCCTGCCTCTAAGAGCAACCCTTCTTGTAGGGGCGTTATGTCTTGCGCCCCTGTAGAATGTTACAAAAAGCTACAACAGAATTAGGCTTTCAGAACATTGAAACCACTTTGCCAACAGCATTAGTATTCATACACCCAAAGCTAGTTTGTCAAAAGGTCTTATCAACTCTAAAGAAGCGTTGACAATACCATTTTGGCAACAGAGTTCTCTCAACTACCTCAACAATCTCAAACCAACAAAAGTGGAGTTCCCAATGCCCCCCGAAGTCGCCCCAGTTCAAACCGCCGTGCTACTCACCATAATTGCTGAAACCGTCCTAAGAGACCCAATCGTTAAATTATTTAAACACAATAACGTAAGCGGATATACCATTAATCAAGTGCAGGGTGAGGGTAGCCATGGCAAACGCATGGGAGACATGGCAGGCTACAACACCAATATTGAAATCAAGACTCTTGTGTCACGAGAAGTATCTGATTCCATCCTTTGGTCAGTAAAAGACTATCAGGGCAAGCACGCCATAATTGTCTTCCGACAGGATGTAGAAACCTTGGCTGATTAATCGGGTTTTGAGAGCTTTTCATTCATTAGAGTTTGAAGTTTGCAAGTTAATTTTTTATAGTCTTAAGCGATTATCACTTCACCCAATTGGGTGAACCAGTTGGATGAAGTAAATTAGCGATCGCTCATTGTATCGTTGGGGTTACTTAAGCCTGAGCAGGTGAAACTTTGCCTGCTCATTCTAGTAACTCTCATCTTTGTTGTACCTGACTTAAGCAATGAGCTTGGACTTGAGTCAAAGGTAGACGATGAGCTTGGCTAAATCACTGAACAACTCGGCTATTTGACAAAAATACAAATCAGACTACAATTTGTATTACATGGCATTCAAGAGCCAAAGCGAATAGTTAATCGCTATAAAACTATGAGACTTGCATCTAAAAGCCAAATTGCAGAACCTATGGCGCTGACTGCCTATGATTTGTGGAAAACCTATGGTCAAAGGCAGGTAGTTCAAGGCGTTAACTTTACTCTTAATCCCGGAGAAATTCTTGGTCTTCTTGGCCCTAATGGCGCAGGGAAAACAACAACGGTGGGAATGTTGTATGGGGCAGTGATTCCCAGCCGAGGTTTTGTCGAACTGGGAAAAAATCAGGTACAAGCTCAAGGACGAATAGCTCGTGCCTCTATGGGAATTGTTACTCAAGAAGACAATCTTGACCCGGATTTTACGGTATTTGAGAACTTGGTTCACTTTGCCCATCATTACCGCATTGTTGGCAAAGCAGCACGGAACCTCGCGGGTGAATTACTTGCACAGGTGGGATTGCAAGATTATGCCAGCAATCGTGTTGATGAACTTTCAGGCGGGATGAAGCGGCGTTTAGTTCTCGCACGAGCGATGATAAATAGTCCGCAAGTCGTGTTTTTGGATGAACCGACAACTGGACTCGATCCGGATGCGCGACAGGACTTTTGGCGACTGGTATCGCAGCTAAAGCAGAATGGATGTGGGGTGTTGTTAACGACTCACTACATGGATGAAGCACAACGATTATGCGATCGCCTTATCTTACTCCAGCAAGGCAAGATGATTGACGAAGGTACCCCAGAAGAACTGATTGAGCGAACAGTTGGTCGAGAAGTGGTAGAAATTGAGGGCATCAATGAAGAAACACTCCAACAGCTAGCCAATGGTGCAAGAACTTGGTACAGACCCTTTGGTAGCAGCTACTTAATAGGATTACCAATAGACAATCCCCAACCACTGTGGGAACAGCTAAGTGGCATTGCACCCGAACGCCTAACCCGTCGTCGCACCAATTTAGAAGACGTATTCTTACGACTGACAGGCACATCACTCGACTAACGTTGATTCCTTATTGGAAACCCAACAACCAATAACCAATAACTAATAACCAGTATGAAAGGCATCTCAATAACACCTTGGGGAGTCTACTCTGTTTGGCATCGCCACGCCAAAGTTTATCAAAAGACCTGGCTCGTCAACAGTCTACTACCCCTATCAGAACCACTGATTTATCTTGTTGCCTTTGGGTATGGGTTGACTCCGCTTATAGGGGATGTTCCATACAATGGCCAAACTATTGAATATTTAGAATTTCTGGCACCAGGAATGATTGCAATTGGAGTACTGTTCCAATCATTTTTTGAAGGCTCTTTCGGTAGCTTCTTTCGCCTAAGCTATCAAAAAACTTGGCAAGGCTTGCTTACAGCACCCTTGACTTTCACTGAAGTATTCTTAGGTGATTGGCTGTGGGCAACAACCAAGGGTACAATTGCAGGTCTTCTAACTGGATTAGTTGCCGTAGTCTGGGGACTCTACTCCGGATGGCACTTACTCATATCTTTCCCCTTAATTGTTTTGGGCAGTATGCTATTTGGTGCCATGGGGCTGTTCACAGCAGGAACCGTGCGTACTGTCGATCACATTAATGTGCCGATTTTCTTGTTCGTTATTCCGATGTTCACCCTCTGTGGCACCTACTTTCCCCGCGACACTCTACCATCCTTGTTAGGTTCTGTTGCTGCTATGTTACCCCTAGCGTCCCTCGTTGACTTATTACGTTGGCCGTTGGGATTACCTTCGTTTTGGTTCTTCCAGTTAATCTGGTTGCTGTTGTGGATTGCTGCCTTTTCCGTGTTGGCTTGGCGGCAGATTTATCCTCACTTATTCCGGTAAAACAGGTCATTGAACAATCAGCATTTTTAGAGAAAAGGTGAATCTACAAGGGAAAATCCTTCTCCCTTCCCTTTAACCTTTTTCCTATGAATGTCTATTACAGATTAAATGCGTCACAGCTTAAGCGATCGCTTATTAAGTTGTAGTCCCAACGCGACTGAGGGTAGAGGCAAGCATGGTGCATAAAACTCACAATCGAGAGTAGGCAGTGATAGATTGCTGCTCAGTGAGATGCTGGGACTAGTTTGACGATAGGAGAATGAAGAGAGTGAGCCAGTTCAACTCATCCATCACTTCGAGTCAGTTTGATGCTGTCTTATTTGATTTAGATGGTGTAATTACCGCAACCGCGAAGGTTCATGCTGCTTGCTGGAAACAGGTATTTGATGGGTTTCTAAAGCAACGGGCTGAAAAGACCAATGAACCCTTTCAACCCTTCGATATCCAGAATGACTACAAGCTGTATGTTGATGGAAAAATGCGGTATGTCGGCGTTCAAAGTTTTTTGGAATCGAGAGGAATTCAGTTGCCCTATGGAGAGCTATCTGATCCTCCGGGTTATGAGACGGTTTGTGCCCTTGGTAATTCCAAGGATGTTTTTTTTGACCAAGTACTTCATTCAGAAGGGGTTGAGGCATACGAAGGATCGGTTGCTCTCATCCGTCATTTGAGCGATCAAGGGTTCAAATTAGCGGTTGTGTCATCAAGTCACCATTGCAAAGCTGTTCTTAAGCTGACTGGAATCGATCACCTGTTTGATGTTGTCGTTGATGGCAATCTAGCCGATCAATTGCACTTAGCAGGAAAACCTGCCCCAGATGCTTTTCTTTTGGGGGCAAAACAACTTGAGGTTGAACCAAAGCGATCTGTTGTCTTTGAGGATGCAATTGCTGGTGTTCAAGCAGGTCACGCCGGTGGATTTGGACTCGTGGTTGGGGTCGATCGCAAAGGAGATCCTGAGGCGCTGCAAAAAAATGGGGCGGATATCGTTGTCCAGGATTTAAGTGAGCTACTTTAACTGAGAATTAAGGACAATTAAGGTTCACGGGATTGTTACTAGCCTGCGGTGTTACGTCAGTCTGAGTTCAAACGTATCACTACTTGAAGAAGCTATCAGGAAGTCATTAATCAGGTTGAAAATAAATGCAATACCATAAACCTTTAATTCCTCCAAAATATATTTATCCCCCCGATCCTTGGCGGTGGGTTGAAAAGCAATTCAATCCAAAACTCCTGGTACAAATGGAAACCTTGTTTTCAACAGCAAATGGTTACTTGGGGATGCGAGGAGTATTTGAGGAAGGCACTCCCGTTGGACAAAATGGCACCTTTATCAATGGCTTTTATGAATCCTGGCCCATCGTCTATGCAGAGGAAGCTTATGGCTTTGCTAGAACAGGACAAACTATTGTAAATGCCACCGACAGCAAAATTATTAGACTGTACGTCGATGATGAACCGTTTGACCTACCGATGGCGAATCTGCTCAAGTTTGAGCGGGCACTTGATATGCAAAACGGGACACTCGATCGCGAAGTTCTTTGGCAAACGCCGTCTGGCAAGCAAGTATCGATTCGATCACGCCGACTCGTTTCCTTTGAACATCGGCACTTGGCAGCGATTTGTTATGAAGTAACTATCCTCAACGCCAAAGCACCGATTGTCATCTCCTCAGAAATGCACTACAACGCTTCTGCTCGTGCCAGTGAAGGCGATCCTCGTCTCGCCAAGGGCTTTAAAGAGCGGGTTTTGTTATCTCAGCAGCACTGGGTTAAGGATCGGCGGATCGTACTGAGTCACATCACGAGAAACAGCCGGATGACGTTAGCTTGTGGTGTCGATCATGAATTTGAAACGAAATCGCCTTACTTTTATGACAGCCAGTGTTCGGAAGACGATGGCAAGGTCGTTTTCTCGGTAGATGCCCAACCTGGCGTCCCAATTCGGTTAGTCAAGTACATGACGTATCACACCTCTGACCATTTTCCAGCACAAGAGTTGTGCGATCGAGCCGGACGCACCCTTGATCGCGCTCTTGTTCATGGTTTTGACGATTTGCTTGCAAGCCAACGACAGTACCTGGATGATTTTTGGTATCGCAGCGACCTCAAAATTGATGGTGACCCGCACGATCCCAGTGATACAACAGAATTGATGCAGCAAGTGCTACGCTTCAATTTATTTCACGTTCTTCAAGCATCTGCGCGATCGGAAGGAGGAGGCGTTCCAGCGAAAGGACTCACGAGTCATGCTTATGAAGGCAATTACTTCTGGGACATGGAGATTTATCTCCAGCCGTTTTTGACTTATACCGCTCCCCGAATTGCTAAGAACCTATTGCTATTTCGCTACAGCATCCTAGATAAGGCACGACAGCGAGCAAGGGAAGTTAACCAAGACGGCGCACTATTTCCCTGGAGAACCATCAATGGAGAAGAAGCTTCTGCTTACTATGCGGCAGGCACGGCTCAATATCACATCAATGCAGACATCATCTATGCCTTGAAAAAGTATATTAACGCGACTGGGGATGAAGAATTTCTCCTCAATGAAGGCGCAGAGATGTTGGTTGAGACGGCTCGGATGTGGTACAGCCTTGGATTTTGCTCAAATCGAGTCGCAGGTCAATTCTGCATTCATGGCGTTACGGGACCTGATGAGTACAACGCTGTGGTGAATAACAACACCTACACCAACTTGATGGCACGCGAAAACCTCTGGTATGCAGCAAACACCGTTGAGATGCTGCGCGATCGCCATCCAGACAGGTTCATTGCTTTAGTCGATAAGACCAAACTAGAACTTTCTGAAGTTGAAAATTGGAGGAAGGCAGCGGATAATATGTATCTGCCTTTCGATGAACGATTAAAGATTCACATCCAGCACGATGGCTTCCTGGACGAAAAAGTCTGGGATTTTGAGAATACGCCTGCTGATAAATATCCATTACTCCTACACTTTCATCCCTTGGTGATTTATCGACATCAAGTGATTAAGCAAGCCGATATTGTGCTGGCAATGTTTTTATTAGGCAATGAGTTTTCACCGGAACAGAAGCGACGTAACTTTGACTATTACGATCCATTGACTACAGGAGATTCCTCCCTTTCTGTCTCGATTCAGAGCATTGTTGCCGCTGAAATTGGTTATTTGGAGAAGGCGGTCGAATATGCCAAATATGCTGTGCTGATGGACTTAGGGGATGTGGCGGGTAACGTGAAGCATGGCTGCCATATCGCGGCGATGGGAGGAACCTGGATGGTAGCCGTTTATGGATTTGCAGGTATGCGAGATTACAACGGTCACTTATCGTTCCATCCAAAACTGCCTGAGACAGTTAAACGTCTACGATTTCCCTTAACGATTCAAGGACAGCGATTAGAGGTTGATATTCAAGAAGAAACAGCAACCTATTTGCTGCGGCAAGGAACTCAGTTAGCGATCGCTCATCAAGGTAAAGATATTCAACTCCTTGAGGGAATGCCAGTGACGGTAGAACTGAAACCCGTACTTGAGGCTAAGGGTGAACGCTAGACAGTCCTATTAAGCTAACGCGCATTGAAATTGCAATGTCTACTGATGGGAACAAAGGTTAAGGGGAAGGGATAAAGGTTTGTCCCTTTCACCTTTCCCCTTTCCCCCCCCCAAAACCGATTAGTTTAATATGCAGTTTAGATACACAACAGCTTACCAAAATCAGCAAGTTGCGATAGATAATTAGCTAATCATCTGTCTGAGTCTAGGATTTTCAATCTTTACCAGCCTCGCTGTCAGGGAGTTGACCAAGGAGAGCTAATCTTGAGTATTTCTTTTGATCGGGTTGCTAGCATCTACGATGCCACAAGGGGTTTACCAGAATCAGTGTCTGAACAAGTAACGGAGTGTATATTACGCATCGTCTCAGCTACACCAGACACAAAGTTTTTTGAGCCAGGGATAGGTACAGGACGAATTGCTGTACCACTGATACAGAAGGGATATTCTTACACAGGTGTTGATATCTCAGAGAAGATGATGGACGAGTTGAGGTGCAAGGTGGAAGGTCTTCCGAATAACCTGACTTTGCTGAAGGCTAATGCGACATCGCTTCCCGTTGAGGACAATTGCTTTGATGTAGCGCTGACTGTACATCTACTTCATTTAGTTCCTGCTTGGCGAGCGGTGCTTGCCGAAATCCGTCGGGTACTGAAGCCAGACGGTGTTTTCTTACACTGTCATAGCAGTGCAAGCTTCTCTGGATACGACATCTTTGAAAAGCAGTGGAAAACAATACTTCAGCAGCATGAATTTCCCTTAGCACGGTACGGCGCAACTGAAGCAGAGGTAATGGAGGTGCTAACTGAACAGGGTGGAATGTTAGAAAAGGTAACAGCGGCTGAATGGAATAGTAGTCGCACAGTTGGGGAGTTACTTTACACTTATCAAGGCAGGTTCTTCAGTTCTTCTTGGCAAATCCCGGATAATATTTTTTCTCAGGCCATACAGGAACTTAAAGATTGGGCATTGAGAACTTACGAATCCCAGGAGACGGTTATTTATTCTAATAGCAGATTTGAGTTAACTGTGGCGCGTCATTGGTCATAAGGCAAGCTGCAATAAGCTAATCGGCATTTCAATTCATTATCGAGGAGACAAGGCAGAGGGCAGAGGAACTTGCGTAGACAGCGAGGAAAACAAAAAAGCTGATAGCTGATAGCTGATAGCTTTCTGCCATGAATGCACATTAGCTAAGACTTTTGCTCAAACTGGCTAGGTCTTGGCATAATAATTGTGTGTATGTATGTATACTAAGTGCCTTAATAGAAGCTCCATCATTATGGAGATAGGAGAGAAGTTTGATAATGGTAAGTTTCGAGTGATTTAGTTGTATTTCAGTCACCCCGCTTTTTAATTAAGGAGGGGTGTTTTCCTTTGAATTATTTGGCTATTACTTCTAAGACATACGACTATTCATTATGATCGAATTTTGTACTAACAACGAACCTAATCCTGGAGACTTAGTTAAACTGGATAAGATAAATAAAGATAGCAAGGAGACAGCCAAAGCTCGTAAGGTAAAGCCTTCGGCTATGACTCTTGTTATCAAGCACCTGCTAGTACAACCTCATACGTCTGCTTCGTTAGTTCAAAAGATAGGGACATATAGCTCATCTCATATCAGCCACTGTTTGAGGAAATTGAAAAAGGCGGGGCTTATAGGTGCTGTTTGGGACTTTCAGAAAGTCGGTCTAGTTTATTACAACCTTAAATTAGAGAAGGATGAGCAAGCAAATGAGTAGAGGAGAAAAGTAACCAACTGAGTTAGCGCCGACGTTCTTGCAATTTGCGATAAACGTCTCGCAGTTCAACCTTATGGTGAGCTAAGGCAACCAAGCTGTGGTATAGCAAATCGGCAACTTCACTGGCGATCGCATCCTTGTCATCATCTTTACAAGCCATCACCACTTCTGCTGACTCTTCCCCAATTTTTTTCAGAATCTTGTTATCACCACCTGCAAAAAGCTTACAGGTGTAGGAACTCTCTACTGGATTATCTCGGCGATCGCATATCACCCCAAACACCTGAGATAAGGTATCTGCTGGTGGTGGAAGCTTTTCCCCATCGACTTGATGGAAACAGCTACGTTCACCTGTATGGCAGGCAATATCTCCAACCTGTTCAACGCTAACCAGTAGCGTATCGCTATCACAGTCGTAACGAAGCGATCGCACATATTGCAGATGACCTGAAGATTCCCCTTTATGCCACAGTTGGGAACGCGATCGGCTCCAAAACCATGTCTCACCAGTATCCAGAGTTTTCTGCAAGGATTCCTGATTCATCCACGCCATCATTAAAACTGTGCCATCCAAGTAATCCTGTACAATCGCAGGCACCAGTCCTTGTTCGTTATAGCGGATTTTGTCAACCGGAATGGCTTGGCTCAAAGCGTTGGGTTCAGCAGTAGGCATTGCAGTAGCTGTATTCTACTTGTTAAAAATACCATTTCCGTTGTGGATTTAAAGTGAGTGCTACAAATTGAACCAGCGTGATGCCTTCTAGAGCAGACCCTTGTTGCTGTCTCTAGCATCTAGTATTCAGATTGAGATAATTATTTCTTTGCCTACAGTCCCCGCTTATCGTGGCGGATTGGAAGTTAAGGGGGAGTGCTTGGCTGATTTAGGTCAGGTTTAAGAGTCGGTACGATTCGACAAATCTCTCAAGCCGTAATTGATTTGCCCGCAATATTTAAGATATACAGTCGAGTCTGTTTCTGACGAGTGAATGAAGCGTTGACGTAGTTTGGTAGGCTCTGATCAGGTAGCTCTTACCTTAGGGGTTAGTGCGATCGCACTTATCAATGAAAGATGGTGAACGAGACAATTGCCAGCTTACAGTAAGCTTAAACGAGGATACTCAAATCTCTAGCTAATTTCATTTTTACCGCACTAGCCGCAACTTTATGCGCCTTCGTTGCCTCTCCGTACCACTGAATTGTGGAGTTGTAAGCCGCCCGATACAAGTCTTGCGCCGCCTCGGATAAGCGATCGCGAATTTCTAAAGGCAAATCTTGATTTGTTTTATAAAACATAATCTCAATTTTTCTTGAATGGGATAATCATTTAATATAAGAGTTTTGAACTAAGCTTATCCCTGCCTACAGGTAGAGTTTTAGACATCCTTCTAAGGAGAGAACGTTGGTCAATACCACCATTAAAACGACCCAATCAGAAGAAATCTTTGCTGCCGCCCAAAAGCTGATGCCAGGAGGTGTGAATTCACCCGTCCGGGCATTCAAGTCAGTGGGAGGACAACCAATCGTCTTTGACCGAGTGAAAGGGGCATACATCTGGGATGTTGACGGTAACCAGTACATCGACTACGTGGGAAGTTGGGGGCCAGCTATTTGCGGTCATGCCCATCCGGAAGTGATTGCTGCCCTACACGATGCCCTGGAAAAAGGTACAAGCTTTGGCGCACCCTCAGCGCTGGAGAATGTTTTGGCATCAATGGTTATTGATGCCGTCCCTAGCATTGAAATGGTTCGGTTTGTCAACTCTGGCACCGAAGCCTGTATGGCAGTAATTCGCCTGATGCGTGCTTTTACCGGACGTGACAAAATCATCAAGTTTGAGGGCTGCTACCACGGACACGCAGATATGCTCTTGGTCAAAGCAGGTTCGGGTGTTGCCACATTGGGCTTACCCGACTCGCCTGGTGTGCCAAAATCTGCGACTAGCAACACAGTAACAGCTCCTTACAATGACCTTGAAGCGGTCAGAGCGATTTTTGAAGCACATCCAGAGGAAATTGCGGGTGTGATTCTAGAACCGATTGTTGGCAATGCGGGTTTTATTCCCCCTGATGCAGGTTTCTTAGAAGGCTTGCGGCTGCTGACTCAAGAAAATGGGGCATTGCTAGTTTTTGATGAAGTGATGACTGGCTTCCGGATTGCCTATGGCGGTGTACAAGAAAAGTTTGGTGTCACACCAGATTTGACAACTTTGGGCAAAGTTATCGGTGGTGGCTTACCCGTTGGTGCTTACGGTGGACGCAAAGACATTATGTCAATGGTTGCCCCGGCAGGCCCCATGTACCAAGCAGGAACACTTTCGGGTAATCCGCTAGCGATGACAGCAGGAATTAAAACGCTGGAATTGCTACAAAAACCAGGTACTTATGAGCAGCTAGACCGAATTACTAAAAAGCTATCAGATGGGCTGCTACAAGTTGCGAAGGAAACAGGTCATGCTGCCTATGGTGGGCAAATCAGTGGGATGTTTGGTTTGTTCTTCACAGGCGAACCTGTTCATAATTATGAGGATGCTAAGAAGTCTGATTTGAGTAAGTTCAGCCGTTTCCATCGTGGGATGTTAGAACACGGTGTTTATCTAGCACCCTCTCAGTTTGAGGCAGGGTTTACTTCCCTCGCTCACACGGATGAAGATATTGACCGCACGTTGGAAGCTGCACGGCAGGTTATGTCGAGTCTGTAACTCGATTAGGGATTTCGGCTTTACCTCGTAGCCGTTTTCGATTTAGGGCAATACTCTCAAGGGCGCACAGCCGTGCGCCCCTACAAGAGATTTGTATTTTATTGACTTGAAAAACACTTTTAAAGTTGTTCCTTGCCAACCCAACTCACCTTCTTTGGAACACCAAACCCATCTTGAATTGTGTGGTCTGCATAAGAACCAACCCGTGATTGAACTACAATCCAGCAAAGCTCCTCTACATCTGAGGTATTCCGTATACAGCGTTCTCCTTCAGGATCGACACGCACAACTGTACCCTCACCTACAGGAAAAACGCGATCGTCAACTTGGAAGTCGCCACTACCTCGAACAAAGATATAGATTTCCTCGTTCTGTCGGTGCTTGTGATAGAACGGAACGGACTTTTTAGAGGGGAGCTTGTTGAGGGAAATTTCAGCACTTGTGAGATTGAGAAGCTCTTTGAGAAATACCTTGCCTTCTAACTTGAGGGTATTTTCCGGAGCCTCAAAAGTGAATTGATGTAATTCTGAGAATTTACCCACATCAACGACAGCAAAGTTTTCTCCCATTTTTGGGGTTAGTTGCACTGTTGTCATGATTAGCCTTTTAGCTTTTAAGTTGCAAGTTGAAAGTTAATGTAACAGAGTAACTTGTAAAATGCAAGTAAGACTGACAAGGTTCCAAAAGTTGATCTATGCAAGAACGTCGTTCTCCATGTCCCATTGCCTGTACATTAGATTTAGTTGGCGATCGCTGGACGCTCTTGGTGATTCGGGACATGATGTTTTTCGGGAAGCAGCGATTTGAGGAGTTCTTGGAATCCCCTGAAGGAATTTCGACCAATATCCTGGCAAATCGCCTCAAATCTCTTGAGGAGATGGGTTTGATAGAAAAGCAGCCATACAGTAGCCATCCTCGTCGGATGAACTATCAACTAACGGAACGGGGGCAAAGTCTTCGTCCTGTACTAAAGACAATTATTGCTTGGGGGCAAAAGCATATTCCTGAAACGAGAGTTCCTAGCGAGTAATAGACCTCTTGCATAAATCCGAAAAACCCCTCCCCAGTCCTCCCCGAAACGGAGAGGGAGCAAGATTTCTTCCCCCCGCATCGGGGGAATTGAGGGGGGTTAATTTGACTTTTGCAAGAGACGACCATGAGCCTTTGCTCACGAACCTTGCGATGAAAATAGGATAGGAACGATTTAGCGTTGTTTCAGCCTCCATTTTCTAGATAGGTCTAATGCTGAGGCAACGTAATTGAAGCGGCTTGGCGAGGGCTAGCGTGTCTGTAGGATATTCGCTTCATGCTCTTCCTAGAGTTTAGTTTGACGCTTGAGGGTTGGTGGTAGAGACAGAAGCTTTTCAGGATGTCGCTCAGTGCGACTACTAGGGGAAGACGGAGTGTTAGGAGTCGAGTACTCTCGCCAGAGGAGAAAGGGGATGCTGAAGATACCCAGAAGGACTACAACTCCAGCAGTGAACCAAACCATTAGGCGGCTTGGTTTGTAGTTACCTTGCTCAATTTGCCAGAAGACTTGGTTGTAACGCCACACCGATAAGAGAATGACGATGATGCCGACAATCACCAAACCAAGTCCAGTGTTTTGAGAGTTGAGGAAGGAGGAAGTTGGGAGGTTTTGGCTGGTGACTGTGGTTTCCAGTTGACGCAGAAACAAACCAAAACGAGCGATCGCAAACCCAAATCCAATCAAAGCAATTGAGGTACGCAGCCAAGCTAAAAAAGTACGTTCATTCGCTTGATGCTCTCGCTGTCGGTCAATGTTTGACATCACAGTCTATGCCTTGTAGATGCCATGTCCTCAGAATAAGGAGCTTTAGGCGTTAGTGGAGCGGTTGGAAAAAGAGTATTACCCTGTACCAGTAAACTACCATTTCACTCTACCGATAGTTCGTAAATTGCAACGCCACAGGCAAATCTTCTTGCTTCAATCGCTGGATAACTAATTGCAAGTCATCTTTTGCTTTGCTAGAAACTCTCACAGCATCACCTTGGATTGAAGCTTGTGCCTTCTTACTGAATTCGTCTCGAATTAACTTGCTGATTTGTTTGGCGATTTCCTGGCTAATACCTTTTTTGAGCTTGATTTCTTGGCGAACGCGATTACCGCTTGCTGACTCAACTTTACCGTAGTCGAAGATTTTTAAGGAGAGGTTGCGTTTAGCAGCTTTGGTTTGAAGGATTGTTTGAATGGCATCTAGCGTGAATTCGCTATCGGTATTGACCGTAATAGCCTCATCACCTAACTCTAAAGTTGTCTTGGTGTCTTTTAGGTCGTAGCGGCTGTTGATTTCACGAACAGTTTGGTCTACCGCATTGACCAATTCTTGTCGGTCAAAATCACTGACAATATCAAATGAATAATTAGAAGCCATAAATCAAGAAGTTAAGGGCTATGGTCGATTAACTAACAACTAACAACCAACAGCTAAAAACTCAAGATGCGATCTGTGCTGACTCTTTCAGAGTCGCTTCGCTGTTTTCATACCCGAAGGGCTGTACGCAGCAACGCAACGCTCTCGCACCCATCTCTACAAAACTTAAATTAAAGCAATGTGGCTGGATTATTAGTACTGAGGAGGCTCAGGACAAAGAGAGTCCCACTACAAAGTGAGCCAATCGCAAACATGAGCGATCGCCCAAGGGGGATGTTAAAGATATAGAAGACCGAGTATAGCAATCGAGCAACAACAAACGCGATCGCAGATCCTGTTGCTAAAGACGAATTCTGACCTGTCACGTAAGCCATTAGTGCGGCCACTGCGAAAACAAGGAATGTTTCAAACGAGTTTTGATGTGCCCAAGTTGCTCGCTGGGCATAGGGCGGCAGTTTGTCAAACATCGCACGCGGAGCGCTCATGTCATAGCCCACACTAAGCCGATTGTAGGCTACAACGAGAAAAGGCAAATAAATCAATACGGCTGCTGCCGCAGTGCAGTATAGTAAAATCGCCGAACCGGGTTGATTCATGAATTAATCAAAATAAAACAAAGTGACAAGCTTACGTTGATCTTCCGCCTCTTCACAAGTTTTTAGCAAGGTTTTGCTGTCATGAAACGCGAAGCAAATGAGCTGCTGACACCGGGAAACAATTTCCTGGTTGCACAAAGCACTCGCCTCAGCCAGAGACATTTGATCATTTTCTGGGTTTTCTACTAAATGCATCACCTGTTGCAACTGCTCCCGTGATTCTCGTGGCTGACGCTCTAAGCTTTGAGGCAAAATTACCGTCAGTAAGCTAGGATCAGCCCGCATTGCACCTCGGATTGCCGCTGAGTTAGTGCCTGTTGCACCGGAAGTCATGAGACGATTGCCCTCTAGAACTAGGGCATAGCTCATCATCTCGATCAAATTTTGATGAGTAATAGGAACATGACGCGACCCCAAAAGAGCAATCCGCTTAGAGCCAGTTTGCTGAATAGTCGCAAGTTCTTGTGCCAGTGTATCGACGCCTGAGATGCCTACTGATTGAGTCAAAGATGCTAGCTTGGGCTGAACGACCCAGCTATTTTAGCAGAAGCCGCAGCTCTTGGGGCTGCCTGACTAATGTTTTGCTTGGTCAAGGCAGCAGTGGTGGAGTCGTGGATTTGATAATGACACCCTGATAGTCGTGTTTATTACGTGGTTCATCAAGTTAAGGCATAAACTGGGAAAGTTTTTGCCTCTTTGGGTTTGACAAAAACGTGCTGTCCCTGCTCCAACTCAAGTTGGTCAAAGCGATCGCGACTTAAGTGAGCTGTCACGATTTGACCTGACCCTAAAACTAACTCAACTTGGATTTCCCACCCTAGATGAATAATGCGAGCAACCTTGGCGGGTGCATAAGATTCACTGGGATTCGTTTGAATCAGAACATCATGGGGACGCAAAAATACTTCTGCTGAAGGAACAACTGAACCATTGTTTGCGAAAAGCGCTGCCGTACTCGGTAGAACATTCACCGGGCCAATAAAGCTCATGACAAACGGTGTTGCTGGGTTGTCATAGATTTCGGCTGGCGTACCTACTTGCTCGACTCTGCCTTTATTCATCACCACAAGTTCATCAGCGACTTCCATCGCTTCTTCTTGGTCGTGCGTAACAAACACTGTTGTCACACTGACTTCATCATGGAGATGTCGTAACCAAGCTCGTAATTCTTTACGAACTTTGGCATCTAGCGCCCCAAACGGTTCATCGAGCAGTAGAACTTTCGGTTGAACTGCCAGTGAGCGTGCTAAAGCAACCCGTTGCCGTTGACCACCAGAAAGTTGGGATGGATAGCGATCGCCTAAACCTTCTAACTGCACCAACTGCAAAAGTTCTTCCACTCGTGGACGAATCTGAGCTTTATTAACTTTACGAATCTCTAGAGGAAAGGCAATATTCTGACGGATGGTTAGGTGCTTAAACAGGGCATAGTGCTGGAAGACAAAGCCAATGTTGCGTTGCTGCACTGGCTGGTGAGTTGCATTTTCACCAGTGAGGTAGATTTGACCACTGTCAGGCGGCTCTAGTCCAGCAATCATCCGGAGTAATGTCGATTTTCCTGAACCCGATGGTCCCAATAGTGCGACAAGCGAGCCTCCTTTAATCTCCAAACTCACCCGATCAACAGCACGAAAGGAACCAAATTGTTTTGAAACGTCCTGAATCGTAATACTCATAGCTACCTTTTCGGAATTGATATCTCTTAAAGTACACTACATCCAGCGATTTACAGTAGTTTAAAAGCAATTTACTAATCAGGCTTCTCCCATAGGTTGCATCAAGAGTCACAAAGGTATAGCCATCAGCAGTCAGCTTTCAGCGGTCAGCTTTGGATCAGATCGGCTCTAGTTAAGGAATGCTCTTCTCCCCTTAATGTCCTAACATTCGTGCCCACTGCCATACCATTAAGAGGAAAGAAACTGAATCATTAATATTCACAGCAGTGAACTTGCTTTTTAGATCAGTTCATGTAATATTCTCTTTAATTTCCATTAAGTACGGTAACTCGACTCAGTTACTGTATTTTATAGAACTTAATAATAATCCTTGTCGCGCTCTGAAAATGTCGTGCTGAACACGTCTTGGACAGCACGACAGATGAGTCGGATATAACATTCAGATGCTGGCTAATTGTCCCAGACAGATGAAGACTCCGGAAGTATTGGTGGACGATCGCATTCCCATAGGGGTTTGCTATTGGTGTTGCTCGACCAAATTCTTCAAGTAAGAATGTGCTTGTTCGGGTGAAAGCAGAAAAAACTGACCATTACACAGAATTTCGTACTTTCCTCCATGAAAACCATGTCCAGAAATTAGACCTTTTTTGACTGCCTGATTGCCAAGCTTGGTTAATTCCTCAATACCAAACGATTCTCGACCCGTTGGTCTATTGAGAATTTGTTCTTGGTTATTCTCGTCCATCTCCACCTGCTCCTTCCTTCTCTATTGATGTAGGGTGCGACTTTTCCCCTACCAAAAGCATCGACCTTAACGTAGATATCAACCAATCGGACGCTTGCCGGGATTCACGGCATGAATATATTCACTCCCCGATGTCGGCCATCCCTGCTTGTAAGAGGCTTCCTCCGGTTTTCCCCAGCCTAACTGCAAGATAACTTCCAAAAACGTAGAATTGCCATGTTGAAAAAGATTTGCCCATTCTGTTCTATACGCGATCGCTCCGACATCATCAGGCATAATCTGCCGAAACTCTTTGCCTGTAGTGATACTTAAGTACAAGTCCATGCCCAGTGTAACGTTGCCCCAGAAAGCCACAATTGAATCCTTAGCCGCCTTTAATATTTCCAAGTCACTCTTAAGTGCCATTAGCTGCTCATCAACAACGGGGTAACGCAACGTCTGCCCCTTCAGTGTCAGCTGCCGCCAGATAAGGCCAGAGACTTGATGTTGCTGTTGATAACGATGAACAGCCGCTTTAAAGTCTCGATAGGCACTAAACTTTTGAATGCCGTCCGGTTTCAAAAATCGGTCAATCAAAGGATTACCAGACGCTGAAGCGGCAAGATTAAGGCGCTGCCCATTCATACAGGCGCGACGCTCATCTGCCAAAATTTTGATTAGCTCCTCTGTGCTGTAAACCTCTGACATCAGCACACCTATTAGATTGAACTTAAAGACAGATTAACGCGAGTAGAAAGAGAGAGGGAGTAATTAGCGTGAATTTAACTAACAACATAAACGGCTTGGTAAAAAAAGTAATGTCCTTTTACCGTTCACCTTTCCCCCTTCTCCTGAAGTTCACGTCAACCTGATAAGTCAAACCTAAGCCTTATTTCCCGTTTGTTAGCTCACTACTAAACTCATTGATTTGCCGTCGTCTTAGCTCAACTGATTCCTCACGAGGCAGTAAGTCAAAGACTTGTCGAAATACATCATCTACCCGTTCAAAGGATACTTGTCCCGTCTCATTCAGAACTACCTTACCCTTCTGGTCAATGAGTACAGTTTGGGGAACCAACCCTTCGTAATAGTAGCCTGGTTCTGTCGGTTCATAGCTAGACTTTAAGAGTAGCCTGTCAACGTTAACGGCAATAAAATTTGCTGCTCGTCCATAAGGAGCTTGGAGCCGCGAGACAACTGGGGCAAATTGCTTACAATCCTTGCTGTCATCAACATAGAACACCAACAGCGCTGGTTTCTCCTGTTTTAGGGAGTCTGCCAATGTCACTCGTGGCGGGACGATAGAACCATTCCCGGCATAAAGGCCAAAGATGTTGCCATCAAATCGGTCATCATCTAGTCCGGCTAGAGCTGGTGGTGTCCCTAACACTAGCAGACAACTAAAAATTACCACGAGACTCAATAAGCAACCGGACACTAAACGCTTTGCCATGTGATGAGTGGTAAAAAATCTGATTGGAAATCGTAACAAGTTAAAGCTCATCTCTAAGTAACTGTGAAACCACACAACAAAACCCTGAAAATTCCTCTTTTCCACTCCCCATTCCCTATTTTTAAGCAATGCGACTATTGGCACAGTAACATCTGAAGCCAACCGAATGAACTACCGCACGCAACACCATTAAGCCTGAAGTTCTCATTTTAACGCCCTGCTTGCTTCCAGCCGCCAGAACACTAGCCGACTCAAGGAGAGGCTTGAATTTTACGACAGGGAATAAAAGGCTGGGGTTTAACTCAGCAGGTGGCTAACTGTTTTCAGATCAACATTGCCACCGCTGATGATGATACCAATTCGAGAATCAGGTTTTGTGATGATACCTTCTAATAAGGCAGTGGCGGCTAGAACACCTGTCGGTTCAACGACAATTTTCAGGCGTTCCCAGATAAAAAACATGGTGCGGACGATCGCATCTTCCGACACAGTTACCATATCATCGACATAATCTAGCACCAACGGAAAGGTCAATTGACCGAGGCTTGGAGTTCTTGCCCCGTCAGCAATTGTGTCAGGATTGAGAACGGTTTGCAGTGTTTTTGTGTAAAAGGAGCGGGTGGCATCGTCTGCCTGTGAGGGTTCTACGCCAATGATGCGGCAACTGGGTAGGAGAGATTTGGACGCGATCGCACTTCCTGATAATAAGCCACCACCACCACAACACACGAGTAAAAGCTCTAGTTCACCAACTTCTTCGAGCAGTTCTTTCGCCGCAGTCCCTTGTCCAGCGATAGTGTGCGGATGATTATAGGGAGGAATTATTGTTAGTCCACGCTCATGTGCGAGATTCTTTGCTAATTCTTCCCGTTTCATCTCAGCGCGATCGTACAAAATCACCTCAGCACCATAGCCACGAGTAGCCGCTTGCTTAACTTCTGGTGCATCCTTTGGCATCACCACTGTAGTGGGAATACCGAGCAACTGTCCGGAAAGTGCGAGTGCTTGCCCATGATTTCCTGAAGAAAACGTCAAAACCCCCCGTTGTTTTTGCGCTTCAGATAGCTGTACCAACGCATTATAGGCTCCTCGAAACTTAAAAGAACCTGCTCTTTGGAAGTTTTCGCACTTGAAGAACACTTGCGAGTTAGTGCGCTCATTCACCGTTCTGGACGTGAGAACAGGTGTTCGGTGAGCTACCCCAGCAAGGCGATTAGCCGCCGCTTCAATATCAGCATAGGTGACGGGTAAAAACTTCGCTTCAGTAGCAATAGATGCTGTAGAGGTCATCGTTATTGGAAATGTAGACAATTTTTCTGTAGTCACTGTAACGGTTTTTTTGCTCAGGCAGGTTTGCAAATCCAAATAACTATGTCGCTATCGGGATGAGCTTGTTAAATGCTGGCGTTGCCTTGCAAGTCATGTTTTGTAATAGTTTTGATACCACTGTACGAAGTGATGAATACCTTCTTCAATTGATGTGGACGGTTTAAACCCTACATCCCTCATCAAATCATCTACATCGGCATACGTGCTTGGCACATCACCAGGTTGCATCGGTAAAAAATTCTTCTCAGCTTGTTTACCAAGTACCTTTTCGATCACCTCAATGAATGTCATCAATTCGACAGGACTATTATTACCAATGTTGTAAAGCTTGTAGGGGACATTAGTATTGTCTTTTGAATTACCTTTTGGAGGTTTCGACATCACCCGAAATACTCCTTCAACTACATCGTCAATGTAGGTGAAATCACGCTTCATTTTACCAAAGTTGTAAACATCAATTGGTTTACCTTCCTGTATTGCTTTGACAAATTTGAAGTAAGCCATGTCGGGTCGTCCCCAAGACCCATAAACTGTGAAAAAGCGCAATCCTGTTGTTGGTAAATTATAGAGATGGCTGTAGACGTGAGCAATTAGTTCATTTGCCTTTTTGCTAGCAGCATAGAGCGAAATTGGATGATCGACATTATCACTGACAGAAAACGGAACCTTGGTATTTGCCCCGTAGACGGAGCTAGAAGAGGCGAATACAAGATGTTTGACTTGACTGTGCCGACATCCCTCTAACAAATTGACAAAACCTGACATATTACTGTCAACATAAGCGAAGGGATTTTGTAATGAATAGCGCACTCCGGCTTGAGCAGCAAGGTTAACGACACAATCGAACCGATGTTCTTGAAATAGCCGCATCATGCGATCGCGATTATCTAAATCCAAAATCTCAAACGTAAATTTAGCTTGTGGATTTAGTTGAGCTAAGCGATCTTTCTTCAGTTTCACATCATAGTAGTCATTCAGGTTATCAATCCCGTAAACCTGTATACCCTCTGCTAACAAGCGCTGGGTTAAGTGATAACCAATAAATCCAGCAGCTCCAGTAACCAATACTTTCATGATTCTTTCACTTCATAATTACTGACTAGACTGATGCGAAGGGTTGATTCTATTTCAGAGGTCGATGTAATCTCAGAGCAATGATAATCGGGGCTTTCCGTAGCGCCACACCCGCGATCGCAATTCGTTGCCATTGCCCACCTGAAAGCCTTGCCCTCGATTCTACCAAGATAGTGTCATACCCTTGAGCCAGTGCCGTAATGAAGTCATGAGCATTCACAAGACGGGCAGCCGCTTCAATCTATTCATCCTTTGCCCCAATTGAACCGTAAGCGATATTATCGCGGACACTCGTTTGAAGGAACATGAATTTTTAGTGAAAAAACTTTTAAGAGAAATCTCTGCTGTTGAGAGGCGATCGCTAACATAATGTGGTAAAGGCTGCACATTATTTTAAAGATGCAGAAAAAAAAGCGTTGGCGGCTGTCAGGCTATGGGGTTGCTGTGCTAGCAACCTTAGCGGCGTTGCTCTTCCGTTTTCTACTGATGCCGATCCTTGAGGAAAATGCTCCCTTGTTGGTCTTTATCATGCCAGTGATGGTTAGCGCTTGGTATGGCGGCTTGAGACCGGGGCTATTTGCTACTGTCCTGAGTGCTTTGGTCGGTAGCTATTTCTTCATTCAACCGTTTTTTAGCCTACACGTTATAGGGTTAAGCGAAGGGGTTCGGATCTGCATATTTTTAGTCGAGGGGGTGCTGATTAGTGGGTTGTGCGAGGGATTGAAGAAGGCTAACCTCCGAAAGGAGGCGATCGCATTTTCCCTGAAGGAAAGTGAGGAGCAATATCGCCTGATTGTCGAAGGCGTGGAAGATTACGCCATTTTCATGCTCGACCCTAATGGACGGATTGCGACTTGGAACATTGGCGCAGAGAGGATTAAAGGATACCAAGCGGCAGAAATTATCGGACGGCATTACTCAATTCTTTTTGGAGCAGAAGACGTTGAGCGCCATATCCCTGAACAAGAACTCCAAATCGCGGCAACGGAAGGTCATTTTGTCGGGGAAGGCTGGCGACAACGTAAAGATGGCTCCCTGTTTTGGGCAAGTTCTGTGCTTACAGCCTTACGAGATGAGTCTGGAAATCTGCGTGGCTACTCTAAAGTTACGCGCGACATCACTGAGCGCAAACGAGCCGAGGAAGAATCGCGCAAGCTGCTCAAAGAATTATCAGATGTCAAATTTGCCCTAGATCGAGCAGCAATTTTGGCTGTAACGGATGCCAGAGGAATTATTACTGATGTAAACAACCAGTTTTGCCAAATCTCTCAATATTCTAGGGAAGAACTGATTGGGCAGACTCATCGCCTCATTAATTCCGGCTACCATCCCCAAGAATTTTTTCAAAACCTTTGGTCAACCATTACTAAGGGGAATGTCTGGCATGGAGAAATCAAGAACAAAGCTAAGGATGGAACTTACTACTGGGTAGACACCACGATCGTTCCATTTCTAGATGATCAAGGAAAGCCTTTTCAACATCTTGCCATCCGATTTGATATAAGCGATCGCAAGCTTGCTGAAGAGGTAATCCATCGCTCGGCTGAACGGTTAGAAGCTTTACATGAAATTGACCGTGCCATTCTCAGAGCAGAATCAGCGGCAGAGATTGCCCGTGCTGCACTTTCACGCCTACGTCGTGTCGTGCCTTATGAGCAAGAGCTAGTCGTCTTGTTCAAGTTTGAAACAAATGAAGCTGAGCTACTGGCAGGGGGGTTAGATGGAGATTTCGCGAGAGCAACTGTGCCGCTCTCTAGCCTGATGCCTGTTGAAATTCCGTTGCACCAAGGAGTCATTCGTTATGTAGAAGACTTGGCTACTCTTGAGGAGCATCCGCCTTTACTAGAACGCCAGATAGCTGAAGGCAAGCGGAGTTTGCTTAGTGTCTCTCTGATTGTGGAAGGGGAGTTGATTGGTCAACTTGACCTGTTCGCCAGAAACGTTGCCGCATTTACATCGGAATACCAAGAGATTGCCTCTGAAGTCGCTAACCAACTTGCCGTTGCAATCCAGCAAGCTCGACTGCGGGAGCAACTTCAGCGCTACACGAATCAACTAGAGCAACGGGTTACAGAGCGTACTGCTGCGCTTCAGGAAGCCAATGAGCAACTGGAGGTGTTTGTCTACTCCGTTTCCCACGACTTGCGGGCACCCTTACGAGGGATACAAGGATTGGCTCAAGCCTTGGTGGAAGACTACGCCCCCCAATTGGGTGACGAAGGTCAGCTTTATGCCAACCATCTTTTTGCTTCTGCTCAACAGATGAATACTCTACTTGAAGATTTGCTCAACTACAGCCGTCTTAGTCGTGCCGATATTAATATCCAGGTACTTGACTTAGCATCTGTCGTAGCAATGGTCTTCACGCAACTGGAGGCAGAATTTCAAGAGAAACAAGCTCAGGTAAAAGTAGAGACACCGTTGCCTAAAGTGATGGGTCATCGCACTACCCTGATTCAGGTTGTTATAAATTTGGTGACGAACGCAATTAAATTCATGCCTCCTGGTGTACAGCCTCAGGTACGGGTATGGGCGCAGGAGGTGGAAAGTGAGGGAGTTGGGGGAGTTGGGGGAGCAGGGGGAGCAGGGGGAGAGGTTTTTAGTGATACTCCACAGGACGATTCTGCCTTCTTTGCCTCGTCCACAAAATGGATTCGCTTGTGGGTAGAGGATAACGGCATCGGCATCAACCCAGAAAATCAGGAGCGTATTTTCCAAGTTTTCGAGCGATTACATGGGGCTGAAACGTATCCGGGTACTGGGATTGGATTAGCGATCGCTCGTAAGGGAGTAGAACGTATGGGGGGTCGAGTTGGCGTAGAGTCCCAACTCGGTCAGGGAAGCCGCTTTTGGATAGAACTGCGGCAAGCTTATCCGACAACCTAAATGTTTCACATCAGCGTACAGGAGTATTAGACTTGTCTATTAATTCTTTCAAAAGGTAGCAGACACAAACACTTGAAATAGTCTATGGTTCGGGAGGTGACTTTTTGCAGGACTACCAGTGTGCCGTCTTGTTATTATTGACGACAACCCAGAAGACCGCATTTTGATTCTTCGTGAATTGAGCCGTGAATTTCCCAACCTACAGGTCGAGGAAATTATCGATACAGAAGGTTTAAACCAGGCACTAAGCACGAGCAATTTTGATCTGGTTATTACGGACTATCAACTTCGCTGGAACGATGGGCTGAGTGTGCTAAAGGATGTCAAGTCTCGCTATTCTGACTGCCCAGTGATTATGTTCACTGATAGCGGGAATCAAGAGATTGCTGTCGAAGCAATGAAGACTGGCTTAGACGATTACATTATCAAATCACCTAAGCATTACATTCGCCTATCGGTTGCAGTACGTGCCGCCTTGGAACGAGTTGAATTTAAGCGGAAGACTGAGCGTTTGGAGATGCGTCTACAGACGCTGCTGAATCGTTTGAATGTTGGTGTGTTTCGGTCAACCTCAGATGGATATTTACTAGAGGGGAACGCCGCATTTCTGCGTTTATTGGCTGTGAGTTCTTTGCAAGAAGCCCAAACCTTAGATTTGCAGGAACTTGTCTGGCAGGCAGACGTGGAACTTCAGGGTTCCGTCTCGGAACGCGAGGTGCAGTTGCGTCGAGCCGATGGCAGTAGTCTGTGGGTTTTATTAAACCAGACCATTAGTACCACGGAAGCTGAGCCTGTTCTGGAAGGACTGATAGAGGATATTAGCGATCGCAAACGTGCCGAAGAAACACTGCAACGAGCTAACGAAGAACTGGAACGCCGAGTCGCAGAACGTACCCAAGAATTACGACAGGCAAATGAACAACTGCTCAAAGAGATACGAGAGCGTGAGCAGGCACAGGAAGTTTTGCGTGAGAGTGAAGAACGCTACCGACAACTGGTGGAATTATCCCCTGATGCCATCTTTATCCAATGTGATGAGCAATTTGTCTTTATCAACAGTGCGACTGTCAAGCTTTATGGCGCAACTAACCGGGAAGATTTACTTGGCAAATCCGTATTTGATGTTGTGCATCCAGACTATCAGGAACTTGTCAAGGAGCAGATACGAGAACTTAGAGAAGGACAACTAATAGAGTTGAGGGAACAGAAGGCTGTTAGATTTGATGGAACTGTTATTGATGTCGAGGTTGCAGCCGCTCCTTTTACCTACCAAGAGAAGCCAGCCGCTCAAGTCGTTATCCGGGACATTAGCGATCGCAAAAAAGCAGAAGCAGAACTTCGTAAGGCTCTGGAAACAGAAAGAGAACTCAGCTCCCTTAAATCCAGAATTATCACCACAATCTCCCACGAATACCGCACCCCGCTCACCACAATTCTTTCTTCCGCTGAGCTTCTCGAAAGCTACGGTGATAACTTGAAACAAGAGAGAAAACTGATTCATCTGCGGCGCATTCAGAACAGCAGCAAACACCTGGCTGACTTAGTTAGTGATGTACTATTCATCGGTCAAGCGGACGCAGATAGATTACGATTCAACCCAGCTCCTCTCAACTTAGAGCAGTTCTGCCAGGAACTTGTTGAAGAAATACGCTCTGCTAGCCAGAACCAGAGGAGGGTAAGTGCCAGCACAGAGGCTCCAGATAACCAAGCTTCATTAGAGCGAGCCATGCCTGGAGAGCTTATCACCTTTACGAGTCGAGGCAACTGTACTAATACTTGTCTTGATGAAAGACTGATACGACAAAGCCTCACTAATTTGCTCTCCAATGCGATTAAGTATTCCCCTCAAGAAAGCACAGTTCGATTTGCTCTCGAATGTAAGGAGAGTGTTGCTGTTTTGAGCATTCAGGACGAAGGCATTGGCATTCCAGCAGAAGACTTGCCGAAACTATTCGAGTCTTTCCATCGAGCCAGTAATGTTGGAACGATTCCTGGTACAGGTTTAGGGCTAGCTATTGTCAAAAAGTGTCTGGACTTACACGGAGGTCAAATTACTGTAGAAAGTGTTGTAGGCGTGGGAACAACCTTTATTGTCACGCTGCCCTTGAACTCTTTCGTATCGAATCCTGATGCCTTCGGGGATGTAGCGCATGACTAGCAAAACAGGGTTAGGAATTAACGATTTGTTGCAAGAGCGGCGAACGGAAATTCTTGCTATTGCACAAAAGCATGGAGCCTACAATGTGCGGGTATTTGGTTCGGTGGCGCGGGGAGAAGCAACCGAAGAGAGCGATATTGATTTTTTGGTTGACTATGACTTGGGAAAAATCACGCCCTGGTTTCCAGCAGGACTATTAATTGATTTAGAACGGCTACTCAATCGCAAGGTTGATATTGCGACGGTGGATATGTTGAAGGAACGTATTCGCGATCGCGTATGCCGTGAGGCTGTGCTGCTATGAGGCGTGAGCCTGAGCGGTTGCAAGATATTTTAGATGCAATTGTGGCGATTGAACGATATGCAAGCCTTGGTAGACAGGCATTTGATGAACAAGAACTAATGCAGGTTTGGGTGATTCATCATCTCCAGATTATTGGAGAAGCGGCTTCTTCGTTATCTGGTGATTTGATGAATCAATATTCTGAGGTGCCGTGGGCACAGATTATTGCCTTCAGAAATGTTGTGGTGCATGAGTATTTCCGGGTATCGCTGAATTTAGTTTGGGCGATCGTGCAGAATAATCTACCACCGTTGAAGGCAACGGTGGAAAAGATGTTGCAAGAGTTGGGGGAGGCGTGAGGAGATAATGCAGGGGTTGAAGGTGAAGTTTAAGGAGTTGAAGCGATTGGCAACTATGGCATTCACTAATCCCAATTCAATAGCGGGACTTAAACAAAAATAAGTTATGACCAGGTTATTTGTTGTTGGTTACTTGTTGTTTGTATTCTTTAACAAGCAACCAACAACCAACAACCAACAACAATGAGCCAACTGGAACGCATGATCAAAATGGCAGAAGACGAACTCACTGAGTACAGTACCGATGCCCGGAAAATGGAGAAACTACGCCGTAAAATTGGGCTTTCTGTCTCAGCCGCAGAACAGCGCCTAGCCAAAGAAGCTTTATCAGCACAACTGCAACCCAGTGGTGGCTTACGCCAAGTCGTTGAGGAACAGCGCCAAACTGTTGCCTTACCCTTTTGGGGAATTGCTGGATTGGGTTTATTGGGAGCAATTTCTCTATCACAAGCCTTAGGCTACGTTGTCGCTGTTGCAGGGGCTGTTGCTGCCTACCGCCTTCAGAAATGGGGTTGGGAATTACAGGCAAAGCGTCTACTCCTGAACACATTGGAGGATATTGAAGCTCGTGTCGCACAACCCCGTCAATCGGACTAAATTAATTGGGTTTCATTGCATTGGCTATCCAGCTAAACAGTCCACTCAAAAGTGTGCCAGCGATGACAATGCCAATTGCTGGCGTAAATACAGGTTGCCAAAGGTAATACCAGAGGTCAAGCCCTAAGGGAAGACCAACCAAGCGACCAAAAGCTGCGATCGCTAGCCAAAAAAAGCTCAACAAGACCAGAAAAAAATCTATCACTAACAACTGGTTGAGCCAACCGATTAGTCGATCTATCATCTTTACTTTGGCAACCACAGAACTGTTGCCTTGTGATCCTAAACAGCACCTAAATCCTACAGCACCATCACGACTTGCCGTTACATCCTTTCCTAAAATTTAGTAAAGGTTAGCCAAGCGACAACTTAGTCATCCTCTTCATCAATCGTGAGTACTGTTGGCTGATCTTGCAAGATGTCAACAGCAATTCCGATCGCTCCCTCCTGCTCAAGATCTTCTATGTAACCCGCTTGGCTCAGCTTCGCTTCCTGAAGACTATCAAATGGACCAAAGTAGTAAGTACAACGAGGTTTCTCGGTGATAACTTTCACCCACCAAGGGGACGTGGATGTAGTTTGAGATGGCTCAGGTTGAGCCTGGGGTTTCTGAAAGCGGATGAAAAGTATGCACAAGAAGGCGAAAAAGAGAAGCGATAAAAAAACTCCGAGCATTTCTGGAACCTTAGGTGTGTCGGCGAGCTAAGTAACTCGGCGTTCTTTGGGAATAGGGCAAGCAGTGTCGCCGCTCACAACAATCGGCACCCTGCTTCAAAATATCCAGACATATGTTAACCCAAGTTGTTACAAACGGTTGCTCTCTCCCCAAAGAGTCTTGCAAAAAACTTGTGAATATAGGTTCTTACCACCGTTGTAGATCCGGTCGGTTCACTAGCATTGATTAGACACATCTGTCAGTGGTATAGTGAAGCTTTGTCGCAGCCACTTACCTCCTCAAGTTAAGAGGTACACCTTAACAGTGGGAGCTGAGGCAAGAAGGTCAGTGAAAGAGTTTAATTCACGGCGATCGCATTATGCCGAAATTCTGCCTTCGACTCCACAGTGCCGCTACCGTAGCTTTACTCACATTTGTGGCTGGCTGCTCCTGGACATTACCCCCCAGGACAACAGCCAATAGGACTTTCCCTTTCGGGGCAACTTCAGGCACACGCTCTGTAAGTTCCAGTCAAGCGCCCTCAAGTTGCCCCCAAGTTGACCCCTTCAGCAAAGGCATTGGCAAAGCCCAAGATGCCGCTACGCTTGCTCAATCCGCGCAATCAAAACAAGAGTGGGATTTAGTCGTTACGGGTTGGATTCAAGCGATCGAGGGAATGCAATCTGTCCCGCAAGAAAGCCCCAAACGTGCTTTTGCCCAAAAAAAAGTTGCTGAATACCTAAAAAACTTAGACGTTGCCCTCCAAAAAGCAGCAACATCCAATTCTCAGCTTCCCTTCACCAGCTTTGGCAACCCAATCTTTGATGAGCAACTACTGCTGTATTTATCCTACGTTGCAGCTGTTGGACCACCCGATGTTCTAATTGTCGGAAGTTCCCGTGCCTTAATCGGTATCGATCCGCGTCAACTACAGCAAAAATTAGCCGCTCAAGGGAAGGGAAATCTTAAAATCTTCAACTTTGGGGTCAATGGCGCAACCGCTCAAATGGTTGACTTACAGCTACGGCAAATCCTAACCCGTGAGCAACTACCCCGACTCATTGTCTGGGCAGATGGTGTCCGTGCGTTTAACAGTGGGCGAGTAGACCGCACCTACAACAGCATGGTAGCGTCCCAAGGGTATCAAAGTTTGATAGCAGGCGATCGCCCAACCCTTCCCTCAACCTCCTCTGACACCGCAGATGCTTGCGAAGACATCCCAGACGCCGCAATTTCCCAGAAAACCAAACAAAAGTCTAATTCCTCCGATTCAACTCACCCGACAGTAGCCGTAATGCGTTGGCGGTTAGCACGAGTATCGTTCGAGACGGCGAGTAATTCTACACCCTCTCCGATTAACCGCTTACTCTTAACTCAACTCAGTCAGGGACAGATGCCTTCTCGGCTGACGCTAGTGCGAAATACAACTGGCGGCTACAACAGTTTTGCCATTGATGCCAATGGCTTCCTCCCTCTTGATAGCCGCTTTGACCCCAAAACCTACTACCAGAAAAATCCACGAGTTGCTGGGCGGTATGATGCAGATTATCAACCCTTTAGTCTCGCAGGTCAGCAAGCCACTGCCCTAAATTCAGTAAAAGCCTTTGCTAGACAACAACAAATTCCCTTGGTTTTCGTTAACTTGCCAATCACGCAAGATTATCTAGACCCTGTACGCCGGACTCGTGAACAGCAATTTCAGCAGATGATGCAACGGCAAGCGGGTGGCGGCTTTACCTTTATCGACTTGGGGGGGCAGTGGCTTACCCAGAATGAATATTTTACTGACCCAAGCCATCTTAATCGTTACGGAGCAGCAGCCATAGCAAGTCAGCTTGCAACTAACACTCAGATTCCTTGGCCTCAACCACAGTCTGAGTAAACGGTCAGCCATCAGCTTTAAAGGAGAAAGCTTAAGAGCTTCCCCGTGATAGGTTTAGTAGCCTTTAATACATTTTTTTTAGAGAGAGATTGATAAAAGTATCAATAAGCTAGACACAGCCTAAGTATTCTTAGGTAATAAGACAAGTACTTCAATCGTGCAGCTAGCTATAGATATTTTGATCACATTCTAAGGAAGTTATTAGAGCCGATCGCACCCAAAACTAATAGTTGATAGCTTCTAGGGTTCCGGTTTAAGTATTAACGGCTTAAGCGACTGGTCCAAGAGAAGCAAGCTGACTTGGAAATTTTCACAAAATTTAGCAAACCAAGATTAGCTACACGGCGGGATAAAAGCCCGGGAGAAGTAAATGATAGTTAGCAACTATCGTTACTTTCCTGGGTTTTTCTTTTTATCAACTTAGACTTGACTTTTGTAATCAGGTAGTCTCTCTAAAAATATTTGGAATATAAGGAGCAAATTGGAGTCTTATCGCTGAGCAGCAACATCAAAAACACAGATTTTTAGTTTGTCAATTTTTAGGATTTTAAACATGACTGAGCGTGAACGTCCCCTTTCGGAAAGTCTAGAGTCTCACCCAGAGCAACCCCCAACTGAAGCTGAACGAGCGTTGGAGCGAGAAACCCGACTTCCACTAACAGGCTGGCAACAAGAAGTTTCTAAAGGTTTGGAGTTTGGGTTAGAGGCAGCAGAAAGTATTGGCGATCGCACAATTCCCACGTTCTCCAGAGGAGAATTACCTCACTATGCTGGTATAAACACATTCCTCAAAGCACCTTATGTAGAAGATGTACGAAAGGTGGGAGAGTATGATGTTGCTGTTGTCGGCGTACCTCACGACTCTGGCACGACTTATCGCCCCGGCACCCGTTTTGGTCCCCAAGGGATTCGCCGCATTTCTGCACTTTATACTCCCTATAGCTTTGAACTCGGTGTCGATTTGCGAGAGCAAATTACTCTTTGCGATGTTGGGGATATTTTTACGATTCCCGCTAACAACGAAAAGTCTTTTGACCAAATTTCTAAAGGGATTGCTCACATCTTTAGTTCCGGTGCCTTCCCGATTATTTTAGGAGGCGATCACTCCATCGGATACCCAACTGTGCGGGGAATATGCCGTCACTTGGGCGACAAAAAAATGGGAATCATCCACTTTGATCGCCATGTGGACACTCAGGAAAAAGATTTAGATGAACGGATGCATACCTGCCCTTGGTTTCATGCCACCAATATCAAAAATGCACCTCCTAAGAACTTAGTGCAATTGGGAATTGGCGGTTGGCAAGTGCCGCGTGAAGGTGTGAAATTCTATCGCGAACGGGCTAGCAATATTCTCACAGTTACAGACATCACAGAAATGGGCTTAGATGCCGCTGTAGAGTTCGCCCTAGAAAGAGCATTAGACGGTACAGATTGCGTCTATATCAGCTTTGATATTGATTGCATTGATGCCGGGTTTGTCCCTGGAACAGGTTGGCCAGAACCAGGTGGACTACTACCTCGTGAAGCACTCTATTTACTAGGCAAAATTATTCAACGTGCCCCTGTCTGTGGACTAGAGGTTGTTGAGGTTTCTCCTCCCTACGACATCAGTGACATGACTTCCTTGATGGCAGCTCGCGTAATTTGCGACACAATGGGTCATTTGGTGGTATCAGGTCAGTTGCCGAGAAAGGAAAAACCCGCTTACATTCACCCGGAAGCCCAGCCGGAATTGGTTAATGAGTGGAAGTAAGCCATGCATGAAACTGACATGACCAAGGCGTTAATATTAACGCTCAAAGACTGGCAGGAAGCTCAACCCAATCAACCTAAGATTTCCTGCGTTCACCTAATAGTTGGTAAGTTCACTTGTGTTGAACCAGTGAGTTTGCAATTTGCCTTTGAGGTGCAGTGTCGTAACACCTTTTTGGAAGGTGCAAAACTCGAAATTCAGGAAACGCCTTTAATTGCTTTTTGCCATCGTTGCCAACAGGAATACAAACCTGAAATTGGCATTCAATACGCCTGTCCTGAATGTCATTCTCCAATGGACGATATTCGCTCAGGGCGGGAACTAAAAATTGACCGAGTTGAATACTGTTCTGAAACGACTATAGAAACTTATGCATCAAACATTTGACGCGGCATTAGGCATTAATTTACTACACGCCAATCAAGAGGGAGCTGACCATAATCGCGCTCATTTTGATCAGTGGGGTATAACCTGCTTGAATATCATGAGTAGTCCTGGTGCAGGTAAAACGGTTCTGCTAGAACAAACACTAGCTGCACTCAACAATGAACTCAAAATTGCTGTAATTGAAGGCGACATGACGACGGAACTAGATGCCGATCGCCTTCGCCAATACAATGTTCCAGTAATTGCAATTAACACAGGTCGTTCCTGCCATCTGGATTCCAAAATGGTTGCAGGTGGGATTCACCGATTAGCCCATGAATACAACCCTTCAGAATTCGAGATGGTATTGGTTGAGAACGTCGGTAATCTCGTTTGTCCTGCTGAATTTGAAGTTGGCGAACACGCTAAAGTCGCTCTCTTAAGCATCACAGAGGGAGAAGATAAGCCTCTGAAATATCCGGTGATGTTTCAAGAAGCTGACTGTTTGTTGATTACAAAAATGGACTTAGCACCGCATCTGGATGTTGATGTAAATCGGATTGTTGCGAATGTCCGGCAGATGAATCCAGATTGCACGATTATTGCTGTCTCTGCCAAGACAGGAGAGGGATTGGAAGCTTGGTTTGAATGGCTACGTGCTGTATGCGATCGCACATCAGCCATAAGCCCTGAGTTAGCCGTTAATCATTAAATGTTCATTAAGAACTAACAGTCGGGTGCATTAGCGATAGGATTGCGACAAACCTTAATGCACCCTACTTCCAACTGGCAATCAATCTGTGTTCCTGAGGATATGCCATGAAAATGCGTGAAGCGTTACGCGAAGCGATCGCAAGCAAAGCGCGAAAGTTATTCCATAGGAAATCGCCCTTATCCTACTGCATTGTCTTTTTCATCACCTTGTCTCTGGTCATTGGTTGCACCAATCCAGCCGTCTACATCAAAACCACAACAGAAATGGAGGCTGACGCTTCAGCGGCTGCGGGGGCAGTTCGTTTAGGATTCAGTGCATGGCCAGGTTGGTTTCCCTGGCAGGTGGCACAAGAACAAGGAATCTTTAAGAAAAACAGTGTTTCGGTCGATCTGAAGTGGTTCGATGGCTACTTGGAATCGATCAGTACCCTAACTGCCGAGCAAATAGATGCAAACAGCCAAACTTTAGGGGATACAGTAAGTTCCGTATCAGGTGGCGTAGACCAAGTAATTGTTCTAGTTAACGACAACTCTACTGGCAATGACAAGGTAATCGTCCGGGATGGCATTAACTCTGTTGCCGATCTAAGGGGGAAAAAAGTCGCCGCAGAGGAAGGCACAGTCGATCACTTTCTGTTGTTACTGGGGCTACAGAAAGAAGGCTTATCAGACCGGGATATTCAGTTTGTTCCCTTAGAAACGGGTAAAGCAGCCTCTGCCTTCGTGGCAGAGCAAGTCGATGCAGTGGCAGTGTTTGCTCCCTTCACGACTCTGGCGATGAACCGACCAGGAAGTAAGGAACTCTTTAGTTCTAAGGATTTTCCAGGAGCGATTTCCGATCACTTGGTATTCACGCGCAAGTTTGTAGACGAAAAGCCCGATAAAGTGCAAGCAATGGTTAATTCCTGGTTTGACACATTGGACTACATGAAGGCAAATCAGGACAAAGCCTACGAGATTATGGCGAAACGGGCAGGTGTCAAAGTTGACGAATACAAAGAGTACGCTGACGGCACCAAGATTTTCACAATCGAGGAAAACTTAAAAGCCTTCCAACCCGGTAATACTATGACCTCCTTGCAGTTTGCTGCCCAGGAGATGACTAAATTTTTAACAGAAGCGGGTTTAGCGAAGACACAACCCGATCTGAGCAAATTATTTGACGATCGCTTCGTTAAAGCCTACGCCGAGAAAGTCAAAAAGTCATAAGCGAATTTAGATCTAGGGTTGCATCTTGTCTACATGGGCGATCGATAATCAACGCTCAAACTACTCAACTAGCGTTTCATCAACTCCCAGTAACCAAGCGCTAACGACCAACCTCAAAATGCTTTCCCAGTCATCCTGAAATTGAACCATGAGCCACAGCAGCCCTAAATCGATTCAAGAGTTCATCAAGCCTAAGAGTTTACATCCTACTGTTTTCTGGCGACTCGCGGAAGACATTCCCAAACCCCTCAATACAGCCTTGATTGTCACCTCGATCGCATTGCCGCTGCTGATGTGGTGGTTAGTGACAACTTTCGGAGCTATAGACCCCAAATTTTTGCCCTCACCCGCCAAGGTGTGGGAAGCCTTTGGACGGCTGTGGAGTACCCGCGAACTTCTAAAAGATACAGTGGCGAGTTTATGGCGAGTCGGTGTTGGCTTTCTGCTTGCTGCACTCCTTTCCATTCCCGTTGGTGTGCTGATGGGTAGTTTTGCAAGTATTCGCGCCTTGCTAGAACCGCTCTTCGGCTTGGTACGGTATATGCCTGCACCCGCCTTCATCCCTCTACTAATTCTGTACCTGGGTATCGGCGAGGAACCCAAAATTACCCTCATCTTCATCGGAGTCTTTTTCTTCAACTCGTTGATGGTGATGGATACCGTGAAGTTTGTACCAAAAGAACTGATTGAAGCCACCTACATGCTGGGAGGGAATCGCTGGGCAACTCTAACTCAGGTGATTCTCCCGCACGTCTTGCCTGGAATCATTGATGCCTGTCGGATTAACCTCGCTGCTGCATGGCAATTGGTCATCGTCTCAGAACTAATTGCCGCATCAGAAGGCTTAGGTCGTCGGATTAGTGTAGCAGGTCGATTCCTAAGAACTGATGAAATTTTTGTGGGGTTGATTGTCATCGGGGTGATCGGGCTTGCCTTCGACCTATTATTCCAATACTTCCTACGAGTCTCTTGTAAGTGGGCCAATCAAAAGCGCTAACCAGGTATCTATTTGAGTTGCTCCTAATCCCCAATTCCCAATTCCCAATTCCCTATCTGGAGATTTAACAAAATGTTTCTACAAATTAACAACCTAAACAAGCACTTCCCAACAAAGCAAGGAAATTTAGTTGTCCTAAAAGACATTGATATGGCAATCGAGCAAGGTGAATTTATCTGTGCCGTAGGAGCATCGGGTTCGGGTAAATCTACGCTGCTACGGCAGATTGCCGGACTGGATAGTCCCACATCTGGAGAAGTCAAAATTGACGGCGAACGTGTCACTGGCCCTGGACCCGATCGCGGTATGGTGTTTCAGCACTACACACTCTACCCGTGGATGAGTGTGCAGCACAATACGGAATTCGGACTCAAGCTTCAGGGTGTGCCGAAGAAGCAGCGACGCGAACAAGCCAGCTACTATCTAAATGTCGTCGGCTTAACGAAGTTTGCCAAGTCATTACCGAAGGATTTATCCGGTGGGATGAAACAACGGGTTGCGATCGCTCGTGCCCTTGCCTCAGAACCCAAAGTGCTGTTAATGGACGAACCTTTCGGCGCATTGGACATCCACACCAAAGAGTCGATGCACGAATTTATCCTTGATCTTTGGCGGCGCACCAATGTCACGATCTTCATGATTACCCATGATGTGGAAGAAGCTGTCTTTCTCTCCAATCGGATTTATGCTTTAGGGGCACGTCCCGGCACAGTTAGAAAGGAAATGTCGATCCACCTGCCTGAACGCAGCCACACCGTTAAGCGCCACTCCATATTCCATGACTACCGAGATGAACTGATGGAGCTAATGCGGAGACATGGACAGGAGGCTGTTGCCGCAGTCGCTTAACGGCATTGGCTTTTAGTTTTAGCTGACGCGGGTGTTGTGCTGTTGTTCTATAGATGCAGGGCTTACGCAGCAAATCTACTTATAGGGTGCGTTATTTAACGTACCCTACTACTGTTCAAACTAAATTCGATTCCATATCCCCTTTTGGGATTCTAGTCGTAGAGACGTTCCACCGGTTCGGCGAAGCCGTTCCCGAAGGGTACGTCTCTACATACTTTTATGGGTTGCAGAAAAAGGGGTAGCTAACCCGGATTCGGTATTACCTCTTTTGCCATAGCCCTCCAGAAAAACCAACACCTACAGTTTCAGTTGACAAGATTCGTCTACCTGTGAAGCAACCTCGTTAACACCTTGAGCCAGCAAAGTTAGCTCAATCTGTGTACTTGAAAAACTAGAATAATAAATTGCAGAGGATGGGGCTAGTCAATCTGCAAGGAAATCGAGTCACACTCAGCTGCGATTTATATCGGCAATATTTTGGCGATCGCGTTCCTGGCATCAGCAGGAGTTACCAATGCTAAGAATCAGACATTTCAGATTACCTTCAGTGCAGGGGTGGCTGAGTACTCTCAGGATGGTACTGACCTACAAGAACTTTACCAAGTAACTGATGCTGCGCTGTACCAAGCTAAGGCAATTTTCCTATTCATAGGTCTATTGTTTATCGAGAAATTTAACATTTAGATACTCGTACTGATTAAACCTAGTAATTTCTATATATCCAGATTTTTCGATTTCCTTTGGATATACAGGCACGAGCAGTAGACTTTTTTAGGCAAAAATACTTCCCAATGCTAATAGAGAATCGAGCACCATATTGCCAGAGAAAGCCAAACACATATAGGGATAAAAATCAATAGTTATTATTAATTTTCATTATATAAGCAGAATTTACAGCCATCATTATTGAATTATTTAATTTAATCCTTCTTTTTTTGTCAGCTAACCATTACACTGAGGTAATAAAGCTTAAAAAAAAGTTAAGTCGGTGCGTTAGCGAGTCCTGGGAACAACAGGGTAGGCTTAGTATTGCTTTCAAAAATTTCAGAATTTCTCCATCCTAAAAGGTAAGGTTGATGGCTCAATTCTTCCTCGAAACGGCTTGGTTGATACCTTGCTATGCGCTAATTGGTTCAATTTTAGCGATACCTTGGTCTCCTAGCATTATCCGTCGCACGGGACCTAGACCAGCAGGTTACATCAATGCCTTAATGACCCTCGTCGCATTCTTACACGGTTTAATTGCTTTACCAGCGACTTGGAGTCAACCCGTACAAGAAATACTAATTCCTTGGCTTCAAGTTGTCGATCTCGATCTGACCATTCCCTTGGAATTTTCTTCGATTACCATTGGCGCAACCCTTGTCATCACAGGAATAAACCTGCTGGCACAAATCTACGCTATTGGTTACATGGAGATGGATTGGGGTTGGGCACGCTTCTATGCGCTACTGGCATTATTTGAAGCTGGGATGTGTGCGCTTGCCCTCTGCAACTCCTTGTTTTTCAGCTACATTATTCTGGAAATCCTCACCCTCGGAACTTACCTCTTAGTCGGGTTTTGGTTCAATCAGTCTTTGGTGGTTACAGGTGCTAGAGATGCGTTCTTAACCAAGCGGGTGGGCGATTTATTTCTGCTGATGGGGGTTATTGCTATTTACCCCTTGGCAGGAACCTGGAATTTTTCGGAACTCGCCGAATGGGCAAGTACGGCAAACGTAGACCCAAAAGTTGCGGCGCTATTAGGTTTGGCTTTAATTGCAGGACCGATGGGCAAATGTGCCCAGTTTCCTCTCCATCTGTGGCTGGATTTAGCGATGGAAGGGCCAGTTCCCAGCACGATTTTGCGGAACGCAGTGGTTGTCTGCATGGGTGCTTGGGTACTCATTAAGATTGAACCCGTTATCGCGCTTTCTCCCTTGGCGGCATCAGCCACATTATTTATTGGTGCCGTGACAGCGTTGGGCGGTACGATGGTTGCGATCGCGCAAATTGACATCAAACGTACCCTTTCCTATCTGGTCAGCGCTTACATGGGTTTGGTGTTTATCGCCGTCGGCACTGGTCAAGCCCAAACAGCGCTAACGTTAATGTTGACCTATGCCGTAGCAATGGCTCTGCTGGTCATGAGCGTTGGTGGTATTATCTGGAACAGCATCACCCAAGATGTTACCAAGTTAGGGGGGCTGTGGGCTAAAAGACCGGCTTCGGCATTCTCCTACCTCGTTGGTGCTGCTGGCTTAGTGGCGGTACCTCCTCTGGGTGGTTTCTTTTCTCTATTGCAAGTAGGCGACCATCTTTCTAACACTTACCCCTGGTTGCTAGGACTATTGCTACTGGTGAATGGTCTAGCGACCTTTAGCTTAACCCGCGTATTCGGCTTAGTGTTTGGCGGCAAACCCAAGCCAATGAGCGAGCGATCGCCCGAAGTTCACTGGCCGATGGCGTTACCCATGTTGCTCTTAATGGGCTTCACTCTCCACGTTCCGCTCATCCTCCTGCAATGGCAACTGATACCAGACTGGTCAACCTTGAATACAACGGTTGCTGGCTTGCTAGTTTTGTCTAGTGCAGTGGGTTGCAGTCTTGGGTCATTCATTTATCTCAACAACGGCTTTGCCAAACCCGTGCGCTTTGGCACCAAATCCCTGCAAGACCTCTTTGCCTACGACTTTTACACCGAGAAGCTTTACCGCTTGACGATTGTATTTGTGGTTGACCTAGTCTCCAGAGCAATTTCCTGGGCTGACCGCTATATTGTTGACGGCGTGGTCAATCTAGTAGGGATATTAACCGTCTTCAGTGGACAGAGCTTAAGGTATAACGTTTCCGGTCAGACCCAGTTTTATGCCCTAACGATTCTATCGGGAATAGTGTTGTTTGGGATTGTAGTGAGCTGGCCTTTTTTGTCTCACCTTACCCTAATCAGTGGTGGCTAACGATTTGAAGGTTAGCCGATTGAACGTTAGCAAGTTAGGCGCTATGAGAAGAGTACTCACGAACATTACGATAAAAAACGCTTTCCCCTGACCCCTATTTTCAAGTCAGACTGCCATGAACGCGAACTCACAACGAAGGAGTGAAAGTCCTTACTCCTTCTGCCCTTTGCCTTCTGCCTTATTTTCAAGTTAGCGACTTAGTAGTGATCAATTTGCTCTCTCAATTTTCAACCTTCAACTGTATTAAACTTTCGACTTTTGAATGCGTGACTTTTCTATGCTAAGTACCCTAATTTGGTTACCTCTATTAGGTGCTGCTATCATCGGGCTTTTGCCCAGAAATGTAGCAGGTACGCGGATACGTTCTATCGCTATTGCGATCGCAGCAGCTATCTTACTTGTCACTCTCTGGCTTGGTTTTCAGTTTGACATAACCAATTCAGGAATGCAGTTTCAAGAGTATGTACCCTGGATTCCCCAAATTGGATTGACCTATAAACTAGGTGTTGATGGGTTATCCTTTCCCTTACTAGCTCTGAGCAGCCTGCTGACGTTAATCGTTATCTTTAGCGGTAGGCTTGAGGTCGATCGACCTCGCCTCAAATATGCTCTAATTCTGCTCGTTAATGCTGGTGTTGCCGGAGCGTTTCTCGCCCAAAATTTACTGCTGTTCATCCTGTTCTACGAAGTAATCTTAATTCCCCTTTACCTATTGATTGCCATTTGGGGAGGTGAGAAGCGCGAATATGCAGCGATGAAGTTCCTCATCTATACAGCAGTATCCGGGATTCTGATTCTAGGCGCATTCCTGGGGATAACTTGGCTTTCCAACTCCACCAGCTTTGACTATGACGCAATTAAAACTCAAGGGTTATCCTTAACTACTCAGCTTGTTCTCTTGACCGCGATATTGGTAGGGTTTGGTATCAAAATACCTTTGGTTCCTTTGCATACCTGGATGCCAGATGCTTATGTTGAAGCTTCTCCAGTAGTAGCAATTATTTTGGGTGGCATGGTTGCCAAGTTGGGAACCTATGGTTTGGTACGATTTGGCTTACAGCTATTTCCCGAAACTTGGGCAGTTGTTGCTCCGGGACTATCGATTATCGGCGTAGTCAGTGTAATGTATGGGGCGCTGAGTGCGATCGCGCAAAAAGACATCAAGCGCATGGTCGCTTATAGCTCTATCGGTCACATGGGCTACATCGTTGTCGCCACCGCCGCACTTACGCCCTTGAGCCTCTTGGGTGCTGTTTCCCAGATGGTGAGTCACGGTTTAATCCTGGCAATTCTGTTTTATCTCGTAGGTATTATCGAAGTCAAAGTTGGCACCCGCGACTTGGATGTTCTCAATGGTTTGATGAATCCCATGCGCGGTTTGCCCTTAGTGAGCGCTCTCCTAATTTTGAGTGGAATGGCTAGCGCTGGAATTCCTGGTTTAGTCGGCTTTATTGCTGAATTTATGGTGTTCCAAGGCACTTATCCGGTTTTCCCGTGGCAAACGCTGTTGTGTATCTTTGCATCTGGCTTAACCGCCGTTTACTTCGTGATTCTCCTCAACCGCACCTGTTTTGGCAAGCTTGACAACAAAACATCGTACTATCCCAAAGTCCTGTTCGCTGAAAAAGCCCCTGCTTTTGTTTTAGCTGCTCTCATCTTCTTCTTGGGGATACAACCTACTTGGTTAGTGCGCTGGATGGAGCCGACTACCACAGCAATTATTACGGCGGCTTCAACTGAAAGTAATCAGCAAGTAGCCGTCAACTCTCAGCCAAAGGTGGCAACTAATAAATAGCGAGTCCTGCCAGGGAAGTAATTCCCTGGCTAATAGCTAAAGTCCTAATCAATCCCTCGGCGGTTGAAAGTAATAGGTGCAAGACTCGCCATGAATTACCTTCACAAAAAAGAATGAAAATTCCTTTCCCCTACCACCTAGCACCTACTCCCTATTTTCAATAGAGATTGGTAACCAACAAAATCATCATTCTAAGCAAAAGAAATTAAGACCATGACCACAACTTTAGATAAATCTACTGCACGTGAACCAAATAAACCTAAATTGCCTCCTTCTAGACATGAATTTGCTGATGTCATTCACCGCCTAGAAGCTGGTGGTGCAATGATACCGGATACGCCGGAAAATCTAATGCAAATTGTCGGCATTTGGAAAGCGTATGCTGTGCCAATGGATTTCTACTGGCGCGACTTGCTTTATATTGCCGAACGTGTCTTTTTAAATCCCCTCCCCTTCTTTAAATACTTCCTCCCCAAAGAGTATTTAGATCTGCACAATCATTACGCTGGCGATGATGCCGACTTGCGGATTTGGCGAGGAGAAGCGACTGCCCATCCCGAACTTTTGGAGTTTATCGAGAAGGGGGAAACAGGCAAAATGCCCAAGTTGCTCCATCACTTGTGGCATGACCGGATTAATATGGAGTTCGCTGAAGCCTGTATGCGGGCGATGCTTTGGCATCGTAATATGTACGCGCCAGTTAACCAATTTGACCCCTACTTAGATTCTGAAGAATACAAAGCCAACGCAGATAGAGCAATTAAGGCTTACTTTAAGGGCAATCCTTTAATGTTGGGACTCCATAAAATGTTCCCAGAGATGTTTTTGGAGCAGTGCCGTCAGGCATCTTATTACAGCAATTTGGGGTTATTTTGGGAAATCATGGCTCCAGTTTTCTTTGAAATTTCTGACCTCTACGATGAGGGGAAAATTACAACGGTTCCGGAGGCGATGAATTTTATTGTAAATGGGATTTTTGCGATCGCAGGTCGTCCCATCTACCACCACGTCTACATCCGGGGTGAATGCTACGAAATCATCCCCAAATCTAAAGGCTTCACTTGGTTGTACGAAGCAGCGCTTCCCTATGTAGAAGCTGTTTTCTATCGCACCGCTCCATTTAGAGGAACAAAATCCTACAATGCTCAAGCTGGGGAAGTTCCCGACGATCAGAAAGACTTCCACTATGGAGTTCTCTATGCTGATAAATTCCCAGTTGGTACGGCAGGCATCCCACCGACACTGTTAATGCAGGATATGTACCATTTCCTGCCTCCCTATCTCAAGGACTTCTACAAAGATCGTTGCCGCAGCGATGATGATATCCTCAACCAAATTGCGGTAACGTTCCAGCGATCGATGTACTGCGTTACCTCAGGGGTGTTTCAAGCGTTGCGGACGGCGTTGCTGTATCCGTTAGATGATCCAAATCCGAAGCACTTGCAAGCAAATCGAGCATTTTTTGAAGCGCAACTCGATCGCTTCTGTCGCCCCGAATATGGGATGCGTAATGCGGCTCGTTTGGGGGCTATTCAGACGGCAGATTATAGGTAGGGAAGTTAGATTCCCCCAGCCCTCCTTTTTCAAGGGGGGCTTATTTTTTGGAGGGGTGGGTTAGCGTTAGCGAAGCGCTATGAAGAGCGATGCCGATGTTGCTGCTGCAAAGTGTCTTTTATGTGAGATTAATGTTACTACTGATTCTTGTAATAACACTAAGAGAATAAAACCATGCTAATGCTACCCCTTTTAGCTAAAGACTTTTCATCTTGAACAGCAAAGCTAACAGACTCGTCAACACTTTTTCCTTTAATGTTGTACTGCCAGGTTGCTTCCAGGCATTCAAGAATTGGTATTGTCAATTCTCTTGGAACTCTGTCAATTACTTTCTTTTGTAAAACACTGCTTTTAGTAGTCAACCTAAATTTCATACTTGCCTTAACAGCTTCTATCAGCTCAGGATCGAGTTTGATAATCTTAACGGTTCGTCGTTTTACTGGTATTTCTTCGGTTTCTTTTTCAGTCTCTTTATCTCCCTTCTTCAAAATAGGAGTTCTATTCAGGCAAGGGGTGAAAATTTTAATGTCTTTTGATTCTTCCTCATTCAACGCCGATTTATCACATTCCCTCCAGTAAATATCCACAGTAATAGCGGCATAGGTAAAAGTTGTAAGTTGAAGAGCGCGATGGTGAGATCGCCATCTGTCTTTTAGGTTTGTGGCTTTCCCTATATACAACACTGTCTCATTAACCACCACGTAGTAAATCGCGCTGACTTCAGGTAGTTCATTCAGTTCAGTTAGAGAGACATGAGGTAGTTTTTGTTGAAGAGTTTCGAGATTCATGTATTTAGCCTGTTGAGGAAAAGAACAATGCGAAGATCGGTTCAAGGCTAACCTGAAAAATGCTGTGCCAATGCTGCTGTGACCTACTCAGTATTAGGGTGAGCATTGCCCATCTTAACAGCTAGAGATCAGCTTACGATCACAGCTAAGTTGACTCAGGCGTCCACCAGCATTCCAAGGGTAATGCCCTTACCTCTCCCATTCGCTGAAAATCTCTATCTGCTGAAACAATCGTTAAATTGTGACGGAAGGCAATAGCAGCAATCCACAAATCATTGTCATGAATCCCTAACTCTTCAATTCGTGTCCTTCGTCGCTGCCTGCGTTCCCTCGGACCAAAATGATTGATGATTTCGGCTTTGAACTGACCATAAATATCAGCCGTTTCCTCATCCACGAAATAGATGCCGATGTCTTCCAAAAATACTTGTACCCGTGCTAAGTTATCTACCCTTTGTTCCGAGTTATGAGCCATAAACATCAGCTCTCCCCACACGATAATGCAGGTAGCCACCTGAGATTCCCCCACCTGAGCTACATGGCGAAGGACAGTTGCATCTCCCGCAATAATGCGGCTGCAATGGTTGGTATCGAGAAGGTACACGCTTAGAACTCTATCTCAGAGCGAGTATCATAAACTAACTGAAGACACTCGTCAAAATCATCACCTGTCCATGTGCCTGCGTGTCGTAAGAGAGAGCGACCAGAGGGAGGACGGAAGGGTTGTGGTGCTTCAGGAGACGAAGACTCTGCTTTGTCCGGCATGATAATAACACGAACCCTACGCCCAGCTAGTTCAGTGGCGTGGGCGACAATTTCTTCCCAGGTGCCTTCTAGTTCTATAGGTTGTGAAGTCATCACGTTTCCCAATTAGCAGTCAATACAGACATGATACCCCTGCAAATATGCCCAAGTACCTAACAATGACAGAAGCACAACAACAACTGCCAGAATTGCCGGATATGTTGGCAGTTGAGCCAGTAATCATTACTAAGGATGGTAAGCCTGTAATGGTTGCTTTGAGCTTGCAACAGTTTGAATCTCTTTTAGAAACGTTAGACATTCTTTCTGATCGCGAATTTATGGCTCAGTTGCGAGAGGGTATCCAACAAGCCGATGCTGGAGAGACTATCAGTTTAGAACAATTAAAGGCAGAGTTAGGATTTTGATAGACCTGTAAAATTGGAGTCTATTGAACCATACCAAGTTATCCTGAGAGCATAAGCAAGGCAATTATTTACCTAATTGCTCAGGTCAAAGCTTGCGATCGCCTTTGGCCCCAGCGAAGCTGATCGCGCTTTCCCTATTCGCTGGATTAGCAAGTGCGATTACCTACGGTAGCGCTAAAAGCGATCGCTTTTAATTTCTCTACAGCCCTGATCTGCGTTCGTTCCAAATAGCAGTTCAGCAACTTGGGGTAACTTATCTTACGGACAAGGTTCGATTATCCCATCAGAATTACTGTGTCAATAACGTGGATGACACCGTTATCGGCTTCGATATCTGCGGCTAGAACAGTGGCATTTTTTACCTCAAAACCATCAGAGGTATCAATCCTTATCGGTGAACCTTCAACAGAAATAACTGAATCCACTTTTTCCAAATCGGCTTTTGTTAACTTGCCAGAGACGACGTGATACTTCAAGATTCGGGTTAGCTGGGGAATGTTCTGCACGAGGGTTTGAATCGTTCCCGGCGGGAGTTTTGCAAAGGCATCGTCATTCGGTGCAAAGACAGTAAAAGGGCCGGGACTTTTCAGCGTCTCCACTAATCCAGCCGCTTTGACAGCAGTTACTAGAGTCTCGAAAGAACCCGCGCTAACCGCAATATCAACAATATCAGGCATTTATTTATACTCAGCTAAGAATTTGCCAAAAAATCTAACTTATTATTTTACTTAATTTTTGTTGCTATTTTTTAGATTTGTAAGCAATCCTTCTATAGCAATTCTCATTTCAGTGAGGCACATCTAAGTTTCTTGTCAATTCCCAATTCCCGAAAACCAAGAAGTCTGTACCTTATCCACATGAGAATTGCTATATACCAGTCTTCTTACAGGAGACTGATGCCAATCGCCAATAAGGAATATTTAGAGGTTTGATTTTAAATTTTCAATTGAAAGTCCCTCATCGTAGCTATTTTGTAGAAATGCGGCAGACAATATTTTAGCTTTAGGAGTTTAGATGTGTTCCGACTATAGAAAAGTCTGAGCGCTTTAGCTTAACCTTTTTTCTATTTGATATTAAACCTCTTGCATAAATCCTGGAATGCTTCCTAAATCCCCAAAGTTGAGGAACTTTGAATTCAGGTTTCGCCCAGAATTGAGCGACTAAGGGGTGAAAATCGACTTTTGCAAGAGGTCTATTCAAGGCTTGCGGGGAGAACCTGGTGATGCGATCGCCATCTGTGCCGTTCATGATACATCGATCGCCCCCAGCAACCTCACGGTGTAGGCTAAGATTTACCCACTACAAGGGGTTGCTCGCTCGAAGGTTCTCCTGTAGTTGGGGGTTCCACTGGCTCACCAAAGGCGATCCGCAGAAACGGCGGTGCCAGAAATGTGGTCAGAATCACCATGACAATAATAGATACCTCCAACGGCTTATCCAGAACCCCACTTGCAGAACCGATTCCGGCAAACACTAACCCGACTTCACCCCGTGGAACCATGCCAACCCCGATCGCAAGTCGATTAATTCCAGGCTGACCAAACACCGCCCAACCCGTCACCACCTTGCCGACAATGGCAACCACCATCAAAAATGCGGCAATCAAGAGTCCAGCACGATTCTCAGGCACCGTCGGATTCAACACACCCAGATCAGCCCGTGCTCCTACAGTCACAAAGAAAATGGGCACTAGTAAATCTGCGATCGGCTTCACCAGTTCATCCAACTCCTTGCGGACATCGGTTTCATCCAGAACCAAGCCAGCGGCAAAAGCACCCAAAATCGCTTCTAGATGAATCGCGTTGCCCAGAAATGCCATGAAGAAGGCAAAGATAAATGCTGGCATGACAACGTTGCCACGGGTTTTGAGTTTCTCTACAATCGCAACGAAGGTTTTGTTGAAGATGCCACCCAACAGAATGGAACCAATCAGAAACGCTGTTGCACTCACAATCAGGTAGATGACATTCGCAACATCAATCTCACCCGTTTTGGCTAAACTGGCGACAACAGCCAGGACAATGATTCCCAGTACATCATCAATAACCGCAGCACCAACAATGATCTGACCTTCTTTGGATTTAAGCTGTCCTATTTCAGACAATACTTTGGACGTAATCCCGATGCTGGTTGCCGTCAATGCCGCTCCTGCAAAAATTGCTGGAATCGCGGCAACATGGAATAACATCATCAAGCCAACGGTACCAGCGGCAAACGGAACAGCCACCCCCACACAGGCGACGATCACAGCTTGAGTACCCACTTCTTTGAGTTGTCTGAGATCCGATTCCAGACCAATTTCAAATAGCAGAATAATCACGCCCAATTCAGCCAGCACTGAAATGACTTCACTCTGGGACTCAAATACACTCGTGAGGGCTGCGGGAGACAGATGATTAATCCATTGCAGCACGGTCATAACCGCTGAGTCTGAGGCGGAAAGTCCACTTTCGGGAAAGATGATCAGGTGTAAAGCAGATACCCCGACAATTACCCCTGCCACCAGTTCACCCAGAACGGGTGGCAAATCAAATCGTCTAGCCGCTTCTGCGCCAAGTTTGCTGGCGAGATAAATCACTACTAAACTCAGCAGAACTCCAGCCAGAACAATCGGTGAATTTTCTGCCTCGACAGTTGCCAACAAGGGCATGGGAGCAACCAAGGCAGCCATCCCAGAACTCAAAGCTGTAATTGTAGGGTTCAAAAACATGATTAGGTTGTGGTGGTAAAAACGATTTAAACCTGATTTGAATTAGAGGCAACCGATTGCTTACGGCACGCTACGCGATCGCCAGCCATCAGCCCTACCCGAAATCGCAATTGGGCTGTTGCCGTATGCGCTCCAGTTTAATCAAGCGTTCGCCATCTGCTGACGTAGGAAAGAACGAGGCTGCTGCATGAGAGGATAAGCTTGATTGTCGGCGCTTTCTGACTCTCGGTTCACAGCGTCCAGGACTTTCTGGAACGGGTTTGTGTACAATAATGGCGAGTAAAATGCGATAGATTTTAGGACGAAGGGAGCCAGAGATACCAAACAATTTGGGCATCATCTAAATCGACTAACGTTTTGAGTAACGGCCACCAAAACGCCGGGGTCATGCCCCGGCTTTTTAGGTCTGTGTCGTCTCGATTCAACAGCCGTCTGGTCCACAGAAACTGTGCCCGTACAGTACCTCCGCGTCACAGATATAGATCATGCCCGCAAAATCGAGGAAAAACTTGACTGCGACCTGATCCGCAATATTCTCGGCCATATCCCGATCCGGGGTGAGCACCTCGAATTTTATATTCGCATTGGTGTCAGAAACGCTGGGTTGTCCCGTCGAGCGCACGTTGCGACTGCCTTTACCGCCAGTTTCCAGAACCGTATAACCGGTTGCCCCGGCTTCTTCGATGATATTGGCGATCTTTTTCAGCAGAATCTTTTCCGTGACGATGACGAGCTTTTTGGCTGGCTTTGCCATCTTGGTTACCTCCTTACCGTAATTGATCTTATATATTGAGTCGCTTGGTCTGCCGGGTCAAGGGAGGGCCGACAGACCGCGACCCGCCTGGGATTAGCTGCCGCCTATCCCGCCTATCGCCTGGGCGAGTCCGAGGAAGAGCGGTATTGCCAAGCCAATCGCAATGGGTGTACCGATAGCTGTGGAGGCACCGATGTAGGCGGAGGGATTGGCCGACGGAATCCCGGCTCGCAACGTGGGCGGACCTGAGATGTCTGAACTGGAGGCGGCGATGACGGCCAGAATCACAACACCGCCCAGGCTGAATCCCGTGGTGTAGTGGGCAATCATGCCGAGACCGAAGGCGATGAATCCATGCACCAGCGGTGCCACAACGCTATACACGACGTACCACTGGGCCACCTTACGTAGTTCGCCAAGTCTTGACCAAGCCTCCATACCCATGACCAGCATCAAGATCGAAAGCAAGCCGCGGAAGAGGGGGTCGTAGAAGCTTTTATAGACACTTTCCGGCTGGGTGAACAAGCCAAGAGCAATGCCGAGCAACATTGCCGATAGGGCAGGACCCTGGAGGCTTTCCTTCACGATCGGCCATATTTTGACCCGATTATCCGCAGACTGCTGCTTTCTGAGATACTCTTGCCGGCTGCTGGGATAATCTTCCTGATTGGGATAATCGCCTGCTGCAACGGGCTGCTTGCTGAGATACTCCTGCTTGCTGAGAGACTCGCCTGCTGCACTACGCTTCTTCTTGTGGTTGAGATAAATGTTAGCCACCACAATCGCCGTTACGAGCGCTGGGATATCCATGAAGGGATAGAGTGCGGCAGCCCATGCCTCGTATTGCATGTTTTGTTCTTCCAGGAGCGTCAGGGCGGCAGCCATGGTAGAGCCACTCACAGCACCAAACAATCCCCCGGTCGCAATCGCATCCACGGTGTTGACCTTCGGCAGCTTGGCTAACGTATAGCGTGCGATGAATACAACAAGAATCCCTACTGCTACAGCAAACGCTGCAGGTAACACCATCTCCGTTAGGTTGGAATTGCGGATCGCCTGACCACCGGTCAGACCGATTTTCATGAGCAGCATAAAGACGATGATCTGATTAATCGCCTCTGGAATTACCAATTCGCTACCAAGGGCGGCAATGACCATACCACCAATCAAAAACCCGAGTGTTGGGGACTGCAACTGCTTAACGAAGTCCATTAAAAATAAGGACAAAAAATCCACGAATACCTCCTTGTGCCTCCTCTTACGAGGAGTATTGCAATAAATGAACTAAATGAACTTTAAAGAGTTAAAGAGAGTAAGAGTGAGGCGTGATCGCAGTCATTACCACCGTCATGAGTCCGGTGGGTTCAGAAATCAGCGTGGGAGTACCGCCAAATAACGCTGCAAAGAAGCCGACGCAAACAGCATCATACAGACCACCGATTGGTCCAACCCCGAAAGCGAGGGCAAGGGGTAACGAGATAACGGCAGCCGTGACACCACCAAAGATATTGCCCCGCAGGTTGTTAAAACGAATACGATTGGTAATTGACATGGAACAGTGACAGACAGAATAGTAGGACAGTCCTGGATTTGAACAATTGAGCGATCGCAAGGAGAAGTTTTGCCTTGCCAACGGAATCAGCTGTAGCACAATAGAGCAGATTTAAATGACAATCTGCGTCCACGTCCTCAGAGATTCCAAATTTTTGGGTGATTTAATTCTTTAAGATTTTTTTAATATACGTTAATTTGCGTATGAATAGTCATTTTTTAACCAAGAGAACAGTCAATTTTTCATTGGAAATTCTTAGCTTTTCCATAGATTAGAGCGACCAACCCATCGGTTGATGATTCACTGTATAGAGAGCGGTGTATTGGGGGATGACTAATGGTGTGAAATCCACCATTATTTATGCTAGGCATTAATTACATCTTTTTTAATAAGCTTGAAAGCATTGTGAAACAAAGTTTTCAAGATTAATAGTTATACCAGTCTTGACAAATTGCCACTTGTCTTTATTGAAAAAAAACTCAATTGTATTAAGAATAGTTTATGGAGGAATGGGAGTTTGATCGAGCGTTAGCGATCGCTCTCCCAAATATTAAGAAAGATGCGATTAATGCATAGGGGGATGAGCTTAATCTCTAATATAATTCCCCAACTTCCCATCTCTTACAACAATCCCCGATAATGAATAAACACCAAAATAGCCGCCCAAGAACCCAACGCGACTTTTACTGCGACGAGGATGTTGAGCAGGGGGATAACCCCGCCGCTAAAAAGTGCGCCCAACTCTCCGTGCGGTAATTCTAATCCGGCTAGAGTGATAACCGACAGGACAATGAAAATAAGAACCGAAACCTTTTCCCATATAGCAGCGTGCCAGCGCTTGTAGATCGCCTGCATCCACTCCGATGATGAGGTAATCGCAACAAGACCGATCGCCGTTCCGCCTGCCACTCCAGCCGCAAAACCACCCCCCGGACTCAGATGCCCCCGAATCGCCAGTTCGATACCCACCAACGCGGCGATAGTTGCTCCTAGACGCGCCATAACAATCGAGGGTTGATCGGTAAACTGATTGATCGCGCAGAATGGTCTTTCATCAGCCAGTAGAAACTTTGCACCCATTACCGCGATCGTAAATACCACCACTTCAAAGATCGTGTCATACAGCCGATTCCTGAGAATGACAGCCGTAACTGCATTAGGTACTCCACTATCTTGTACAAGCGCTTGGACGATCGAGAACGATAAGTCGGGTGCCGGATTGGGCATGATCAGAAATTTGACGAACAGCGCTATCCCCGCTGCAATGTAAACCCATTTCATTTATGTTTCTCCTCTGAGTCTGGTGTATTTACATAGATTAGGCTTGTCGCTGGTGACGAAAGTTCGATTCGCATGATCTCATAGAGGCGTTGAACCCTAGTTGTGGTGTGATAGGGTTGCTGTTCATCCTCAGTTGCTACGGAGTCTTGATTATCGTGCTCTGGTCTGGCACAGGTCGCATGGATTTCTTTGTCCATCAGCGCTCGGTGCAAAGCCTGCGTATTCGTGTACGGGACTAGCTCAAGACGCATATAGTGTTTGCCAAAAATTGAACGCATGTCATTCATCAGTTGCTCAAAATGACCTTCGTCATCTGCCTTGATCGCCCCGTCTTCGAGTACACCCAGACGCATTACCAGCGATGAACGCACTGCGATCGCATAAAGCGTAATCGCCAGCAGAGTACCCATCAATGCTTGTGTCAAAGCAACATCCGCTGCCCCGAAAACCGCAAATACCAATGCCGCTACTGCTCCCAGTATTCCCTGGACTACCAGAGCATGGTAGGGATTGGTCTGAAGTATCAGCATGAGCGCGGACAACGGTAGCAGGGCGGTTATGACATAGATATAGCTATCACTCATCGTTCCCTCCCGTGCTGGAAGAGTATGCCAATACATACCCCAGCACTGTATTCCAGATTGCTAAGGTGATAATGCCAAGGACAAGCAGCGGCCATTCACTGGGTATTTTCAGGAGCAATCCGACGATGATGAGCATACTCCCAAGCGTATCTGCAACCGAAAGAGTATGCAGCTTGAATAATACCGATCGGTGACCGACTAGGGGAAAGGTTCCCCAAAACCAGAAGAAAATTCCTATACCTATGAAGGTATAACTAAGCGCGTTGATCATAGTTCATTTATGCGTTTAAGGACTTGTGCCAACAACATTAATCCGGCATTACCCACACTCAGGATGATCACCCCTGTAACACCGAGCATCCAATCATCCCGTAAGACGGATACAACTAGAATCATGATTGATGTTTTGGTGGCGATACTTGAAAATGCCAACATCTTCTGCCAGATATTCTCATCCTGCCAAGCCTCGTACATGGGTATGAGCAGAGCCAGAATCATTGCAATCAGTACCAAGTTCATGCCTTTTTCCTCCTTCGTACCCAGTGGACTTCGTACCAGCCATCTTCGTGGTATTTCAAAACAATGGTCTTGGGCGTAAAGGTGATCAGAAATATATCTAGGAAGATGAGTCCGGGTGTCCGTCCGGCTTTGACTCGTTCCATCGTCACATCCTCGTGACTATGGGGACGGAAGATGATTTCAAATGCCTCCCTATACGCCTGGGGAATCGCCACTATGACCTCACCCAGCACACGTAGCCAATCTTTTAATGCTTCCGGGGTTTTAGGGCGTCCCGGTAATAGGAGGGCAACGGCTATGCCGATGATAATATTTGCCACACTCAGATTGGCGGTGAGCAAAAACCAGATGGCCAGTCGCAATATCAAATTTAGATGTCCAATCATGCCATTACCATCCAGAAGAGCAGGAGCAACATTAGACTCATTCCACCAATCAGATGCTCAAATTGCTCCACAACACGGGGCAGCTTGAGTACGGATCGTTTAAAAATCAAAAGATACGCCAACCAACCAATGCCGATGGTTGCCAGTGGTTTCACGATATTGGCAAGGGTATAAGCCTCGTAATAGGCAATGTTTGCGATAAACAGACCACCGAGCAGCAAGATCGCCGCTGGCCAGAAACCGGGCTTTACTGCCTCCTCGCCGTCTGCTTTATGCGGCAAGAATATGAATTTGGCAAATGAGATTGCTGTTCCCAAAGCCGCAACGTTCATGGCGATCGCTTGCCAGGGCAGAAGATTCTTCGTCGTCAACACCTTCGCCCCGAAGCCAGACAGCAAGGGAAAGCCTGAGATTGAGAAGCTGGCGATGACCAGAGCAATCCAGACTGTTGTTTTGATCGGCTTATGTTGCAACTCTTTGAAGTTGCGGCTCGGTAAAGCACCTGCAATTAAGAAGAGTGCCGATTTGACCAGTCCGTGAGTCAGTGCATAAAAGCCACCTACGATTGGGGCAGCAAGGACAAAGCCTAACTGCGAAACCGTATGAAACGCCAGCATTCGCTTGGTATCCTTTTCAAAGACGGCAAAGAACACGCCCAGCAGCGCTGTCCCAACTCCGAAAATCCGGATGAGTGGATCGACCTCCTCTACCATCAGCGCACAACGCACTAGCGGATAAACTCCAGCTTTGACCACAACTCCCGACAGCATCGCTGACACTGGCGTCTCCGATTCGGAGTGGGTCAACGGTAACCACAATCCTGATACAAAGATTCCCCCCTTAACCAAGAGTCCCAGAAAGATCAGGGCAAGCGCTTCCGGTGGTGCTCCGCGCAAAGCTGCAAAACTAAACGAATGATTGGTCTGATAGGCTAATACCGCACCTATCAGATAAAACAGCATAGCCGTGTTGCTGATAAACAGATAACGCAATGCCACCCAAATCGATCGATTAGTCCGGGGATAGGCAATCAAGAGAAACGCGGCAATCCCACTGACCTCTAACGCCACGTATAAACTGATAAAGTCCGCACAGGCGAACGCGGCATTGATGCTGCCATGCAAAATAATGGCTTGTGCATAAAAAAAAGCCGTCTTACCGCTGTGCCAACAGTAGAGGATGACGGCGGCTGTTACTAGCGCATTGGTCAATATAAAGTAGGCGCTTAACTGATCGACTATTAATGTGACTCCGAAATGATCCAGTAACTCTAGTGTCAGCGGCGACTTTTCGACAAATAGTTGCAACGCATATCCAGCCGAAGCAAATGCCGTGAACAGTGCGAGGTATCGGTCAAGTTTGGGGAACAGATAAATGGTGAACCCCAAGAAAAACGGTAGTGCGATCCAAGCAAGGGTAATGGTATTCATGGGGTATTGCTCTTCTCGATCTCGTTGGTTTCCAGGGTGGGATTATCGCGTGCCAGCTTCATGACACCGACCAGCATTACGCACTGAATCGAAAAGCCGATCACAATCCCGGTCAATATCACCGCCTGGGGAACCGGATCGGAGTAAGCGGCATTTGCGCCGTCTGAAACGATGGGTGTGAATAAGCCATCTCGTGATGCAACCAGCACGTAATAGGCGATAACTCCTGTGCTCATGACATCCATAGAGATGATCTTCATAACCAGGTTCTTTTTAAGGATGATGCCGAAAAATCCACAGAATATTGTTGCGAAGACGAATGCTTCTAACACGGGAATTGCCTATGAGTAAATATCTGTCAAATGGTGCTAAAAGATATATAGCACTTTTTAATAGTGCTAAAAAACCTTAACACTATTGAAAAGTGTCGAGGGAAACGATAGACTCATGCCACACCAAGGTGTTGGTTTGAGCTTGCGATCGGTAGGATGAAACACACAATAGCCGGATGAGAGAATCGATTCGTAGTAAATCAATGCCTAACCTCAGCCCTGACTCGCCCACCGATACCGTTGGCGGCTTGCCAACTAGTGAAGGCTTGCCGCAGAAAGGTTTCTACACTTCAGAGCGGGACGCTAAAGCCGTGAATCTTGTGGATTTATCAGCACCATTTCAATTGGTCGGGCGGCAAGCGCAATTTCAACGCATTACACAGGTTCTAGCCCGTGATGGCAACTTGCTGATTGTTGGAGTGCCGGGAAGCGGACGGCGGACTCTGGTACGACGGGCGGCTCAAGAAGTTGGGGTAAAAATCCTGGAGGTTGACTGCATCCGGGTTACCGATGGTCAGCGCTTCGTGCAACTACTGTGCGAGAGTATAGACCAGACGTTTCAATGTGCAACGGTTCAAGCTCTAATGCGAGAGTGGATTGAACGTAAGGCACCTGAATTATTTGTCCTGAGAGACGAAGGAAGTGGCAGACAGAGGCTGAAACCTGTTCGCGCAGAAAGCCCAGAGCAGCAATGGGGAGCATTTGAGGGATTACTTAATCTCCTGCAAAGGTTAGCTGAATCTTCGGGCGAACGGGTGGTGCTGATTTTGGAAAGCTTCCCCCACATCCGCTCTTGGGATCGCAATGGGGTGTGGGAAAAATTTTTGAGGAAAGAGATCGAGCGTCAGACTCTGGTGAGTTATGTATTGGTGGCAACGATCGCAGAAACTAGTCTTCATCCTGATGAACCCGGCAATAGCTTGGCAACCGTGCAGTTGGCTCCCTTATCCGACGATGTAGTCGCTGCATGGGTTCAGGCAGTTTTGCATGGCGAAGGGCTGACCTTCGATCCGCGATCGCAAGCGCTGGAACTCTTTGTCAATGCGGTACAGGGACACTTAGGCGATGCTTCGGCACTGGTGCGACGTCTCAAATCAGTCCGAGTTTCTGACGGGCTAATCCGCAACGAACACGTAGAGCAGGCAATTCAAGAACTGCTAACTGACTTGTCGATGGTTTTTGAATCATTACTGATGCTGCTTCCAGCTAATCAGGCGCATCTGTTGGAGTCTCTGGCGTTAGACCCTACTGACAAGCCGCAAAGTCGAGATTACATTAACAAGCATTACCTGTCTAGAGGGGGAAGTCTTCAAGGTGCGATCGCGGGATTGCAGCACAAAGGCTTGATTTATGGTTCTGAACAAGGCTACCGACTGGCTTTGCCTCTGTTTGCTTTGTGGCTTTGCCAGCGCCTGAGTTGATGGCAAACTGTGCGGGAGCGATCGCTTAAGGGGGAAGATTGGCAAAAATTAATGGAACAAGCTGCACAGCCACCTAAAGACTGGCAAAAACTAGTGGAACAAGCTGCACAGCCACCTAAAAACTGGCAAAAACTAATCGAACAAGCTGTACAGCCGCCTGTAGACCTAACAAAATTGAATGATAAACCAGAATTTAAATAGGAGAAAAACCTCAGCTCAGATATAGACAATTAGCCAGATGATTCTCAGCATTGAATCAAGACTTCTAACATAGACTGAGGCAGCGCTCGCATCTCCCCTCTTGGATAACGATAAAAGCGATCGCTGCTACGATGTGAGGTAAATTAGCCAAGAATCTGAGCAATGGCTACGCAGAGAGTCACCGTTGAATTGTCCGATCCTGTTTTTCAGCAGTTGGTTCGCATCGCTGAGGCAACCTCTCAACCGCTAGAAGTCCTTGCTGCTCAAAGCATCACGAGTAACTTACCTCCCTCCCCTGACAACGCCCCACCAGAAATGCAAGCTGAACTCCTACAGATGCAGACTCTCAGCATTGATGAACTTCTGGAAATTACCCAAGCTCAGATAGAATCTGAACAACAAGCGCGTCATACTGCTTTGCTGGAAAAGAACCAATCTGATGAAATTAGCCCACAAGAACGGCAAGAGTTGAGTGAATTGCGCTCATCTGTTGATCGCTTAATGTTACGCAAAGCTTATGCTTGGGCTGTGTTGCGATGGCGAGGACACCGAATACCGTCTTTGAATGAATTGCCCGTGTAGCAATGGCAATTTCCGACAAGGTTCGTCAGCAGATTTGTGCAGCAGCCAATTATCGCTGTGAGTACTGCAAGACATCATCCAAGTTAACTGGGATGCCATTGGTAATGGATCATATTCTGCCTCAAGTTGCAGGTGGCAGCGATGAACCTGAAAACATAGCAGCAGCCTGCTATCGCTGTAATGAGTTCAAGGGGTCAAAAACTCACGCCCCCGATCCTGCGACAAGTACCCTGGTGCCTCTTTTCAATCCTCGCCAGCAGTCTTGGACAGAGCATTTTACCTGGGCGAATGGAGGGACTCATATTGTAGGTTTAACTCCAACAGGTCGAGCAACGGTTATTGCCCTGAGGCTTAACAATGATTATGTAGTTGAAGCACGGGCACTGTGGATTGAAAGCAACTGGCATCCTCCTACCTGAGAATTAACTGTTGGCAGATAGCGATTCCCTGCGGGATACCTAACGCTTCACCCACCTCCCCTCTTGGACAACGATAAGAGCGATCGCTCTTTGTCTAACACTCTTTGAAGGGAAGTGATCGCAATTTCGGGTTGGTGGATACAGTAAGGGCACCCAGCAAGGAGTGCCCCTACGAAATGTACTTTGTGGAAGTGCTATTGGTTCGACAAGCTCTCCACACTGAGGGGAACCATGTCCCCGCTTGTTGTCAATCCCAATAACATCTGCTCTTGCGGTCGAATAAACTTGCCCGTCAGCACGCAGCGTTCTTCTTGCTGAGCCGTTGCCTCCATGCTGGCTCGAATATCAGACGGGGAAAATTCGGGTCGATAATCACCGGATTTTTGCTGCACATAGTTCCAGAGGACATCTCGTATCAGAGCTTGATATCCTTGGTTGCCAGAGAGATCTTTAAGCTTCTCTTTCAATTCGCGCTCTAGACGAATGCTGGTTACTTCCATGTCGGTCGTTGCTGTGCGGGCGAGAGTACGAATCATCATTTTTTTTTCCTCAATTTGTGGACAGGCTCGTAATACAAGTGTAGTATTTAGAAAGTCAGCTTTCAAATCCACTTCACCAAATTTCTCTTCTGTGAGCCTTCATCTATCCCACTCCACCCCATGCCCTGAAAGTGCTAGCCGCCGAGGTTGGCAATCAGCAGGAATGTCGGTGGAGTTTTTGTTTGAGGGCAGATATGGCTCAAGTGCCCAGCGGACAGAAAAGATTGGAGATCAATTTAATAAAGATGCCCGTAATTTAGGGGCATTTGATGGACAAATAGATAAACGCAGCGGGAGGTACAGGCACAAAATCGCCTTACCGACATAGGACGAGAAGACCCTATTTAAGTTTTTTCAACCCCCGCTCCTAACTAAAAGAAGCGGGGGTTTTGATGTATGAGGAGTCAAACCGTGACGAGTGCAACTGAAGTGTTAAGGCAATCAGTGGTGGTGTTCTCCAAGAACTACCTGCCAGTCAGTCGGGTCAACATCAAACGAGCGATCGCGCTTCTCGTAATGAGGAAAGCCGAACCGCTAGATTTTACCGATAGCAAAGGCTACCTTGTGCGTTCGCCGAGTGTAGTACTGCTGGTACCCGAACAGATTCGTTTGACGATTACCGATGCTGAGCGGGTTTGGAGAGTTCCTCCAGTGAATCGCAAAGAAGTCTTACGACGGGACAAGCATACTTGCCAATACTGCGGTAGCACGAAACAGTTAACACTCGATCACGTTCTTCCCCGCTCAAAAGGCGGAAAACACAGTTGGGACAACGTAGTTATAGCCTGCGAACGGTGTAATAGCCTTAAAGGCAATTGCACCCCAATCCAAGCGGGAATGACACTACGCACCAAGCCCAAAGCCCCAATGCACCCGACTGTTGCCTTTGCGGAACAGTTCTGGCGCGAACAGCAAGTAAACCTGGACTAGCAGGAGATTCATAGCTGATGCTGAAACTCACTTATACAGAAAACGGCTTTTCTCTGGAGCGTTTGTCTCAGTCCTTGGAGGAATGGGTGACAACGCGAGTGATTCTGGCGCTGAGAGCGGCTTCCAGCCTCTGCGTCGAACCCAGCACTGCCTCGTTCCTGCTTCCATCTGACTTACCTCAGCTCAATCATCTTGAAAGGATGCGGGAAGGAGAAGATGCGATCGCTTTATCGATTTGCGATGCTGAGTATATTGAAGTTAGCCTCCAAGGAACTTGGATGACTTCAGACTCTGATGGTGAAACAGGTATCTTCGTCACCTCCATGAGCTATGCTGTTGAATTTTTCTTGCTCAAGCTTTGGGAGGAGTCTCAAACCCGTACTCGCTGCCTCCCTTAGCTAGATGGAAGCGTTAACTACAAATCGATTTGAAAAGTTCTGAGGTAGCACGGCCGTGCTACCTTCGCTTTTATAGTGGCAAGCGGAGAACTAAAAACAACGGATTACTTACTTGGTTTCGGAGCCTGTAGATCGAATTTCTGTCCAGCACCATAGGAGTCAATGTCTACTGCCTCGGAGCCGCCACTGACCAGTAGACTGAGCATTGAACCCAACTGCACCCAGACAAGCAAAGCTGGTAGCAAGACAATAACTGCCCCAATCGCATAGCTTAGCCAGGAGGTAAGACCAAACACCGACAGGCTTGCTCCCATAAATAGACTTAGAAAAGTACACATTCCTATATAAGCTGTTCTTATATTCAGAGTATCGTAAGTAATTTGTTTCTCTGACTGACGGTTGGTATCCCACTTAGCCACCTGGTATTCCAACATATCTTTGAAAATGAACCCAAAGGCGATCGCAAAGAAATTAGTCACCATGATTATGGTGTATACGGGAGGATTCACAAAGGGTTCAGGATTCATAGCAGATTTAGTAAATTAAGATTTGTAACGTATTGTATCAGGTAGAGCAGGAGTTTCTCTGTATCTCCTTAAAAAGGTTCTGACTCCTCACCAGAAGAGTTTCATCTTGAACCACGCAGTTCTGATAAGATAAGCGTTGTCTGCTGCAATATTTCCGCAACTTCCCCGCAAAAGAGATGCAAAATCTTCATCAAGAAGCAGCTTGCTAGCACGCTAAGATCGCATCACTTGTGTAAAGTATTAATCAAGTTTTCTAAAAAGTAAGTATTAAGACTCAGACTAAGGTCAACAATAAAAGTATTGCCAATGACTTGGCTAGCTCTGGGTGCATGAAGAGAGCAGAAAGGTCAGAGCGACCTCACACTTGTTTTTGCTATAGATCAACGAGACGCTAACGAATAGGTCAATTAAGGGTTGCATCTGAGGTGGCTTTGACCAGCCATGAGTCCACGTAATTTTGATTTATTTGTCAAACATTCATGATAGCCTCCAAACCCTTGAGCATGTCCCTTGAAAGCCAAGAACTTCTAGAAGTGTCCACTGAAAAGGCTGAACTGATTGAGCAGCTATTAGCCATTGGTACAGCGCTTTCGAGCAGCAACAATTTAGATGAATTATTGCATCTAATTTTATCCAAAAGTAGGGAAATTACTTGTAGTGACGCAGGTAGCGTTTATCTGATAGACCGTAGTAATGTAATTCCAAAGTTGCTCTTCAAGGTCGCGCAGAATGATTCTCTACCGAGAGATTCCTTTCAGGAATTTGCGATGCCTCTGACTAAAAAAAGTCTAGCGGGGTATGTAGCGCTGACAGGTGAAAGCTTAAATCTGCCAGATGCCTATCAATTGCCATCGGATGTGCCTTACCAGTTGGATCGGAGCTTTGATACTAGTATGCCTTATCGTACCTGTTCGGTATTAGTGCTGCCGATGCAAGATCAAGATAGGGAAATTATCGGTGTCCTACAGCTAATTAACCGGAAGGTAAAATCCGATATTGTTTTGACACAACAGAATGCAATGGAGGTAACTCAGCCTTATACAGAGTGGGAAGAACGCATTGTGCGATCGCTTGCTTCTCAAGCCGCCATTTCAATTGAACGTAACCACTTGCAAAAGAGTATTGAAAATCTGTTTGAAGGGTTTGTAAAAGCGTCGGTTCAGATTATTGAGGCACGAGATCCAACAACCTCTGGTCACTCGGAACGAGTCGCTGACTTGACTGTGCGCTTGAGTCAAGAGGCAAGTGCTATTAATGTTGGGCCATTGCGGTCAATTTATTTTAGCGATCGCCAAATTCAAGAAGTTCGCTATGCAGCACTATTGCACGACTTCGGCAAAGTTGGCATTCCCGAAGCAATTTTAGGTAAGCAGAAAAAACTTTATCCTTCACAGCTAGAAGTCATTCGTCACCGCTTTGCTTTGGCACAGCGCACCTTAGAAATGGAATGCGCTCAAACAAAATTCAAGTATCTAGTTGAACACCCTAGCCACACCCATCAGGATGACTCGTCTTCCTCTGGCTGTTCCCACTGTGAGAAGTTAGAAAAAATTGATACCCAGCTAGCTCAAACGATTGAAACTCTAAATTACTATTGGGAGCTACTACAAGAACTTAATGAACCTGATGTTTTGCTGACAAGAGAATTTCAAGCTTTTTCTGAAGAAACTTCGGCTCAACTAGCCGCTTTGTCACAATACACCTATCGAGACGTTGATGGGGAAACTAAACCCTTGATTTCTCAAGCTGAGATGGAGCAATTGTTAATACCTAGAGGGAATTTAACACCGCAAGAACGCTTGGATATTGAATCACACGTTACTCATACTTACCACTTTCTGGAGCGGATTCCTTGGACGAAGCACCTCAAAGGCGTTCCTGCGATCGCCTACGGCCATCATGAGAAGCTAGATGGTAGTGGCTACCCCCAAGGCTTGAAACAAGACGAAATTCCTATCCAAAGCCAGATTCTCACGATCTCGGATATTTATGATGCTCTCACGGCTAGTGATCGCCCTTATAAGCGTCGGTTACCTGTGAACACCGTTCTCCACATTCTGCGACAGGAAGCTGCCAAAAACAAAATTAACAGTGACTTAGTTGAGTTATTTGAGCAACGCCAAGTGTTTACCGTTTTGGGCCACACGTTGCCAGTAGACGTTCATTCGGTTGCTTGATACTGAGTTGCACTCAAGGATGCGTACTGATTCGCTGAGAGAGAAAGGGAAAAGGCGAAGGGGCAAACGGGCAATTGGTTCCTTTTCCCTGTTTCTTTCTGAGAGCTAGACAGAGCAAGTTTTTGAGCCGTTTTCCCCATCTTCCTCCTGAACTGTTTGCAATTCTTATCTTTCGCGCTACTTTTCCCCACAGATTCCCCAGCGTTTCCACACAGCCTTTCAAAGTTTTCCACAGATTCCCACGAGTTTTCCACAAGTGTAAACGGTAGGATCGGGAGTTCCAGTCTTACTGGGGATTTCCTCAAGTGAATCTCTAAAGGTCAAGGTGGACTGAGTTCTTGTAAAGTTATGTAACAGAAATCGGGTTTTAACCCTGATTCTTTCGTGGCAATTTTGAAGGTTTGCGAGGGGTTGTAATATTTCGCAGCATTGACAACCCCACCCCATCTCAGCCGACAATGGTGCGACCAACCCATAAAAGTTTTGAATTGAGAAAAGCGATCGCGGCGGTAGAAGTGGGTGCTTTTTCCAAGTTCATTTGTCGCAAGCTTTCAGTTGGAAAGCCGGTTCCTCTCCGGCGCTGAAAGCAAGGTTTGCATTGTCCCAACACGCACGAAACGAGAGTTAAATATATATGAACGCAACCGTTAGCATCCTGGCAGAAATCCCTGAAGACCTGCACGAATCCCTTAAGCGCTACCTGGAAACCCATCCTAGCTGGGATCAAGATCGAGTTTTTGCGGCAGCATTGTCGCTGTTTTTGCTCCAAAATGGGAGTAGTAAGACACCAGAAGCCTCCCAGAGCTATCGCGCTTGTGCGCGTGTCTATTTGGAATCCCTGTTTCAGCATCCTGCCTAAGTTAGGGACTGGGGATTAGGGGGTTTCTCAAGGGGAGGTTTCTAATAAAGGCTCTCAGTGATGAGGTGAAGGGGAGGTGGAGTGATAAGTGAAAAACTCCGAAAGTTTATGTATGCTAACTTCCTAGCTCCCCACCTCCCTACCCCCCAGTCGCTAGTGCAAGAAGGCAGAAGGCTCTTATGCAGGATGCAGAAGGAATATTGCTTGTACCGTAAGCTTTTTAAACTTTTTTAACTGGATAGTTATTTCCGCCCCCCAATCGCTAGTTACCAGCCCTTAATGCCAGTAGAAACCTATGACAGAAGCTACCTCACAATCTACCCAATCTACTTTGGTTATTCCTCAGCTGATTGTAGGTTTGGGGAATCCAGAGCCGAAGTATGAGAAAACGCGGCACAATATTGGCTTTGATGCTGTTGATGCCCTAGCGAAGAGGTCACAGATTTCTTGGAATGAAAATCGTCGGTTTCAAGCACTGTTTGGGGAAGGGCAAGCAAGCAGGGGAGACAAATTACGTTTGCTCAAGCCACTTACCTATATGAACCGTTCTGGGCAAGCGATTCGTGCCGCGACAGATTGGTATAAGCTGCCACCTGAGTCAGTACTAATCATCTATGACGATATGGATTTACCAGTCGGACGTCTGCGTCTACGTCTTTCAGGTTCAGCAGGAGGGCACAATGGGATGAAGTCTGCGATTGCACATCTTGGTACTCAAAATTTCCCTCGTCTGCGGATTGGTATCGGTAAGTCGGGCACAGACAAAGATACTGTATCTCACGTTCTAGGGAAGTTTTCACCTCAAGAAACCCAGTTGATGTCAGAGGTTCTCCAAGTCGTAGTTGATGCCGTAGAACTTGCTCTCAGGCAAGGGGTTGAAAAGGCGATGAGTCTCTACAATAGTCGCAGTATAGAGATTAATACCTAAATAGGATCGCGAACAATGTTCAGTGGTCAAAAAACCAATAACAACGAACAACTGACAACTAATAACCAACCACTTACATAATTTGATTCAGGCAAGAAAGGTCAGCTGACCCAAAGTGGACACTCAGCGCTATATTCAAGTTTTCCAGAGATTTGATTAACCAGGGTACGCCGTCTCTCGCCGAAGTCTCGTAGTGGTTAAACAAAATGGAAAAGCGCTTTTCCAAGTAGGGCTTGACTTTGCGACACAACAACACAATCTTGAGTAACAAGCAAGTGGTTAGGGTTGCGCCTAGGTTAGTAATCAAATCGACAAAAACAAAGTGGTTAGGTCGCTGAGGACTCTCCACTACTAAGAAGTTTAAGAGTTGGCTGCAAGTTCGTACAATCAGGAATTCACTTGGCTTTTGGGAATCGCTAACTGGTAGAGTGTTTTTTAGATGAGTGTACAGTCGATCGTTAAACTGGCGCTTCCCATAGGCAGGGTCAATCGAAGCCGTCAGGTACTCATACAAATCATTTTTAAACTCTTTGTAGGAAACTGTCTGGCTAGTGTGAGTCAGGAAGCTTTGGGCAATATCCCGATAGGTATCAGAACCTTGGACTTTGCCAACAAACTGCTTAAGAGCTATCCCCAACTCGCGATCGCTTAATAGTGTAGGATTTCTGACTGGCTGAATAATTTTGTCTAATGTTTCTACAGACTGTGTACGCAAGGCTTGAGCGCGTCGCACCTGATAGGTAACGTATTGGGATAAATCAAACTCAAAGCGCCGCTGAACCCGTGATTGAATGTGTCGGACAGTCTGCTGATGCTCGTAACTACTGTCTTCACTGAGAAGGCAGTGTTCATACAAGTAGGGATACCGCTGAATCAGGTTTCCTACTACCTTGGAATTATTAACTTCTGCCGTCTCACTCATCACGCGAGACAAGCGTTGTAATGTTACATACTGCTCTGTCTCTGTGAAAAGCTGCACCAGTTGTCGTAGACGCCTTGCTCCACGAGATTGCACCTTCATCGGATCAGGCGGATTTTCAAACAATGCGACTAACTCTGGAATCGCTCCTTGTTGTTGAGGACTCAACTGCCAGCGATTGATTAGTATGTGGCAGCATCGGTTGAGTACAAACCTGAAATCTTGCTCCGCCCGCTTGTCCATTGCCACCTTTTCCAATGACAACCAGATTTGCGGATCTACATATCTTGCGCCATCCAAAAAAAGGCGTTGGAAACGCTCAATTAACTGGCTACATGACTCTACCTGTACACAATAAAGTAGATGATCGTACAGTTGCTGCTCTTCTAGGCTAGTTTGTCGAATGTCAGTGTCTGTCCAAGTAGTCACTTTAGTGTGCCCCCTTACACGCAAATGCTAGGGCTAATAACAGGAGTTTTGTCGAGAAGATTCAAATTTAAACTTGACCTGCTCCTTAGGTAGATACTTAAAATTTAGATTAATCATAGATTATTTCTCTGATTTATGTGGGTATAATCAACGACTTACTAAATTAAGATAATCTATCCAAGGAAAAGCATATCTTGACCAAGTCTTCATTGGGATGCGTAGATATACGGCACTTTGTAAAGATTCAGTGAAGTAACCTCTTAGCCTCTTTAGACTATGTACTACCAAACCTTACTCAAGCAAAGCATAATTTTGTCAAATTAGGGGAGATAGACTTATGCCTTGTCAGATTTCGGTGACTCAGTTAGTTGACATCCTCGCAGCAACGCCAGTGAATCTATCAGAGGAAGTGGCTTTGGCTTGCTGTACGGGGATTACAACTGATACTCGCAGCCTCCAACCGGGTCATGTGTTTGTTGCCCTGCGCGGAGAAAAGTTTGATGGGCATGACTTTGCAGGAGTGGCTATTGAGAAAGGCGCGATCGCAGTAGTCAGTGACCGTCGCGCCGGGACTCAGCTTGATGGCATTCCCCAATTACAGGTAGAAGACACACTTCAGGCTTACCAGCAAATTGCTCGGTGGTGGCGTGATCAGTTTGATATCCCCATCATTGCTGTAACGGGTTCTGTCGGTAAAACAACAACCAAGGAACTAATCGCCGCAGTTTTATCAACCAAAGGCAACGTCCTCAAGACACAGGCAAACTACAACAATGAAATCGGTGTGCCTAAAACGTTGCTGGAATTGGGAGCAGAGCATGACTACGCCGTAATCGAAATGGCGATGCGGGGTTCAGGGCAGATTGCGCTATTGAGTCAGATTGCCCGTCCCACAGTCAGCGTTATTACAAATGTAGGAACCGCTCATATCGGACTTTTGGGTTCTGTAGAAGCGATCGCCCAAGCAAAATGTGAGTTGTTAGCCGAAATGCCTGCCACTGGTGTTGCGGTTCTCAATCACGATGACCAACGCTTAATTGAAACCGCCGCAACAGTTTGGCAAGGGCAAACCTTTACCTACGGGTTGGAAGCTGGTGATTTACAAGGGCAACTGATTGATTCAGAAACACTCAGGGTTGAGGAAATGCGGCTTCCTCTGCCTCTTGCAGGTCGCCACAACGCCCTAAACTATCTAGGGGCGCTAGCGGTCGCGAAACTGCTCCAGATTGGCTGGAAAGGTCTAACAAAGGGGTTAGCCGTGGAACTGCCAACAGGGCGATCGCAACGCTACGACTTGCCTAACGATATTGTGATTCTCGATGAAACGTATAATGCTGGATTGGAATCAATGATAGCCGCGCTACATCTGTTGGCAGAAACCCCAGGGAATCGACATATTGCCGTGCTAGGCACGATGAAGGAATTAGGAGAGCGATCGCCTGAACTACATCAGCAGGTTGGCAATACAGCAGAGAAACTCAATCTCGATGCCTTGCTGATTGTGGTCGATGACCCAGAAGCAAAAGCGATCGCTTCCGGCACCACAACACTGCAAACTGAATGTTTTGACAACCGAGATGCCCTTATCAGGCGTTTGAAGGAAATAGTACAACCAGGCGATCGCTTTTTGTTCAAAGCCTCGCGTTCAGTGGGACTCGATCAAATCATGAATCAATTTCGGGCAGAAATTTCTAGCTGAATTTTATTCCTTCAAAGTCCCAGTCTTCTTAAAAGTCAAGCTAAGCCGGTTGACTCAAAGCATCAGTCAAGTAATCAGCCGCCGTTTCCACCAAAGCGATCGCATTTTCATAAATCATTCGAGTTGGTCCCAAAATGCCCACACTGCCGACAGGTTGTTCACCTTGCCGATAGGTAGCACAGACCAACGCGCAGGTACGCATGGGTTCCAACTGATTTTCTGAACCAATTCGCACCGTCACCCGACGCTCCGATCCCAGTGTCTCCGGTAATTCAAAGATTACAGGCCAAAGTTGCTCCTGTTCCTCTTCCAATAAGTGCAGCAGCATCTTGACTTGCTGCAACTCCGAAAATTCTGGCTGGCGCAACACTTCTGAAATGCCACGAACCATGATTGGTGTAGGAACAGGTGCTTTGGCACGGCGAGTTACCTCGGCTAGCAACGTTCTTAAGAAATCTGCATATCGAGCAAATTCCCGATCTAACTCACTCCAATCCAGCGTAGCCAGTTCACTAAGCGATCGCTCCCGTAGCTTACTATTCAAAAAGTTGGATAAAATCTGTAACTCCCGCTCTACAATCGACCCATCCACTTGAGCCTCATCCTTTGATTGGGGTAGTTCCATCAATACAGACTGCGTTTCATAAGAATCTGTTACCACAATCAACATCACTCGCCCTTGCTCTACCTGCACCAGCTGCAAATGTCGCAAGCGTGTAGTTCTAGTTTGAGGCATCGTAATTAAAGCAATGTATCCACTGACAGCCGCAAGAATTTGCGCCGCATCTCGTAAGAGCTTCTCAAAGCTTGGATCTTCGCTCTTTAAATTGTCGGTGAGTAAATGCTCAACTTGACGCCCCAAAGCATCAGAAGGTTTGATTAGCTGGTCAACATAAATGCGGTAGCCAGAATCAGAGGGAACCCGTCCGGCAGAGGTATGAGGCTGATACAACAACCCCGATTTTTCCAGAAAGCCCATGCAAGAGCGAATAGTAGCAGGGCTGACACTCAAGTCATACTCTGCTGCCAAAGCTTTGGAACCCACTGGTTCGGCTGTCGCGATGTAGTGACGGATGGTTGCCCAAAGAATCTGTTGCTGTCGATTAGTCAGACTCACTTGCAGAGACATTTTGAACAAAAGTTGATTTTAATCGAATTTTAAACAGAAGCTAATGATTGATTGGATTAAGATGAACTACTGACTCGGCAGACTCCCATCCGGAGTAAAGTCTGGGTATGAGGCAAGTAAAGTGCAGCCCAAAAGAACGTCTAGCATCTCTCTTAGTAGAAAAATTATCAAACACGGGATTTGGACTACGGAGTAAAAAGCGGTGGCACTGTTATCTAAATTACTATTGGCTTTAAGATAGCAGAAGAATGGCAGTGGCAGTGGGTTGTAGTCTTTCTCCACTAGTACTGAGGAATACTCGAATCAACAAGCAGCGAGTAGGCATCAATGCCCCCTACGATATTTTTGACATTCGTAAATCCCTGACTCATCAACCAGCGGCACATCTGAGCTGAGCGCACGCCATGATGACAGAGTACCAGTGTCTCGGCGTTTGGGTCAAAGCGAGTGTGAATATGATCTGACCAGTCAGCAAAGTCACTCAAAGGGAGATTCTCGAAGCCATCGAGATGTGCAATTTCGATTTCCTGTTCTTCTCGGACATCGATTAGCTGAAGACCTTCAGGAGATTCAGCTATACGCATTGCCAGTTGTTCAACGCTAATTTTGGGAACAGCTTGAGTAGAAAATTGATGTGCCATTAGATGAATTTCGTTGTGAGTCTACAGGTGAATACCAACAGAAAGCGGCAAGAGTACCCAAATAGAGACATAACTGACCCCTCTAAGCAATTCAATTACCAACTCCCTATCTTTAAGCTAAGCTGCATTCGCTTGAAGCACACAAGGGTTGCATAAAAAGTCTCATTCCCAATCCCCAATCCCTATTTTTAAACCAGAGGTATTCAAGGGCAGCATATAATAGGCGTGGAATTGGTACTCTTTCTCGGTCAATCGCTCCAAAGACGCGCTCGGAATTCACAATGAAGCTACGTTCATTTTTTTATGCCTTGGCAGCGGGTACTGTTGCGCTGCTATTCGTTGCTGCCGTTGGCTTTTTTTGGTTAACCTCCCAAAGCCCGTTGAACATACTGCGGGGTGGGACAGTGACAACCCCAACAGCCGCAATATTTGTGCCAAAACAGGCACCGCTCATGGCATCATTGCTTGTGAATCCAGACCGATTGGAGGCCTTTCGGCAACTGGTTGCCCGCCCGGAAAACCGACGGCGATCGCGTGCTGAATTAAACCAGATCGAAGAGAGTTTACTCGCCAATACAGATATCAACTATCGACGGGATATCCAACCCTGGATTGGGGATGAGATAACATTCGCTGTCACATCTTTAGATTTTGACCGTAATCAAGAGAATGCTGCCCAGCCTGGGTATTTGGTTGCCGTCACAACCAAAGACGCTCAAAAAGCCCGCGAATTTCTACAACTGTTTTATTCCAAACAAGCGATTGCAGGGACAGAGGATTTAGTCTTTGAACAGTACAAAGGTGTCAACCTAACTTACAAACGTCCCATCGCACCGATTGGGGGTTCCAATCAAACCCCGACTCCCCCGGTTTGGACAAGTGCTGTAGTAGGCGATCGCTTTGTACTGTTTGCCAATCACCCGAAAGTGTTGCGTAATGCCCTCAATAACGTCCAAGCGGCAAACCTTAACCTGGAGGATGACCCTGAATACCAACAAGTGTTACAAAGCTTGAATGAACCTCGGATTGGTTTTAGCTTTGTCAATCTTCCGGCGTTAGCTGCCTGGATTTCTAATCAACCGATACCCACACAAGAGTCCTTCCAAGCGTCTGATACAGTAGCGATCGCTTTGTCATTGAACCGTCAAGGCTTACTGGCACAAACCGCATTACTGGGAAGCCAGCCAAGTGAGGAGAGTCAAAGTCCTACCCTTTCTAAGCCAGTAGAGGCATTGCAGTACATCCCGGCTGAAAGTAGCTTAGCGATCGCTGGTACTGATTTAAACCAATTCTGGAATCGCCTCTCCACGGCACGAGGGGATGATGACACCCTGAAGTCACTACTTGACCAACCCATTGCCAGTTTGCAGTCGCGTTGGGGTATTCAATTACCGGAAGATATTTTCAGTTGGGTACAAGGGGAATATGCCTTGTCCCTGCTACCCCGTCCTGACAGAGATAATCCAGATTGGATTTTTGTTGCCCAAAAAGTGCCTGGTACAACAGCGGAGGAATCAATTGAGCATCTAGACGCTGTAGCGAAGCAGCAAGGACTTAGTACCGGAAGTTTACCTCTAGGAGATAAGATAATCACGGCTTGGACAAAACTTCTCACAACCTCAGCTATCACGGAGAAAGATGACAATTTGCTGAAGCTAGAGGCACAAGTCCGTGGTGTCCACACGGCTGTTGGGAATTATGAGGTTTTCACTAGCTCTATTGAGGCAATGGATGAAGCGCTGCAAGGGTTGGAGAATTCGTTGGTAAAGAGTGACAAATTCAAAAATGCGATCGCACCTTTACCTGAACAAAATGATGGCTATCTGTATCTTGACTGGGCACAGGGAGAGACGTTGATCAAGCGTCAACTACCAATTGTTCAAGTCGTGGAACTCGTGGCAAAGCCGTTATTTGAGCATTTGCGATCGCTAAGTATTAGTAGCTACGGTATCGACAATGGCGTTCAACACAGCAAACTGTTTTTCCAGTTACATAATGCGAACGAGTCATAGCCAATACTTTTGCTCAAGGGTTACTCACCACAACGATGTATAGCAGTAGCCACGAATGTTAGGACATTAACGGGAGAAGAGCGTTCCCTAAAAGTGAGCCGATTTGACCCAACGCTGACCACTGAAAGCTGACTGCTGATTGCTATAACGTCATCCAATTCAACGTGCCGATTGTAATGGAATCTACAAAAAGACCGAGAGTGAAAATTTGCTGCATTGGCAGTGTTGAAGAAGCTAAGCTAGCAATTCATTACGGTGCAGCGGCATTAGGCTTAGTTTCCGAAATGCCGAGTGGGCCAGGAGTAATTTCGGAAGGGCTGATTGCCCAAGTAGCAGCAAGTGTGCCACCTACTGTGTCTTCGTTTTTGCTAACGAGTAAAGTAGAACCACTCGCAATCATTGCCCAGCAACGACGCTTGGGCGTAAATACGATTCAGATTTGCGATCAGCTCGAATTGAGCAAATATGAGGATTTACGTCAGGCATTACCAGGAATTGCGATTATCCAGGTAATTCACGTCACAGGTTCAGAATCAATCGAAGAGGCAGTTGCGGTAGCGCCTCACGTTCACGGGATTTTATTGGATTCTGGAGATCAATCTTTGGTGATTAAAGAACTTGGTGGTACAGGACGAATCCACGATTGGGAAATCAGCCGACGCATCCGAGAGCGAGTTGATGTGCCCATTTTCTTAGCAGGAGGACTCAATCCGGATAACGTTATCGCTGCTATTCGACAGGTAGAACCGTTTGGTGTGGATGTTTGCAATGGTGTCCGCACCAATGGAAAACTGGATGAAGTAAAGCTATCCCAATTTTTTACTCAAGTTTCAGAAAGCTTCAATAACAGCTCAGTCGAGTAGGATAAGCGTTTGCTGGTGTTGCCTTAAACTCATTGCCCTAGAAGAGGAAAGCTTACTTACCTAATTGTCTCGGTAAATCCCCGAAGAAAGCCGATGGTTAAATAACCATTGCCGATCTTCTGACGAGTCAAAGAGCCAGCATTTAATTAAATCAGCCCATTTTACGGGGATTTGTAATTGCTTCCAGGTTTCATAAGATCTTGCAGAAAGCTGATGGTAAAGTGCTGGATCTGAAAGCAGTTTTTCTAGGCATTCCGCTAAGGCAACAGAATTACCAGCAGGAAAAATCATTGCATTGATTTCATGCTTTAGACTCTGTACGAACATTGGGTGATCTGAAGCAACAATCGGAGTTCGGGAGCAAAGAGCCTCATAAATAGTTAGAGGAAATCCTTCAGGATATTCATGTCGGCTAGGAATTAATACAATATCAGCCTCTCTCATTAGAGGTACCACTGCCTTATTCTGTATCAATCCCAAGAACTCTATACAATCTTCTATTTGCAACTCTTTAACTTTGTTATTAAAGAATTCAAGTTCACCTCCACCTGCTACTTTCAGGTTTACGGATAAGTTCTTCGCTTTTAAGTTAGCGATCGCGCCTAAAACATCACCAATCCCTTTTGATTCTCTAATCGAACCAACATAAACTAAATTCCTAGTCTTGACATCTGCTGGAATAGTCTTCGGCAAAAAGGAGTCAGGTGTCACTTCATAGATATAATCCCAAGGAACTATCTTGTCGGGATTGACTCCTATATCCTGAAGTAATCTGGATGAATTAACCCCATGATTACTTACCCATTCGATTTGCTTACTATTCAATAAATTAGCCAACCAGTAGTTCCGTAACTTGCTCCGAACACCCTTGGTTGAAAAAGAATCTGCTAATAATGCTAGTGTTTTGACATTATGTTGAATCGCCCAACGAAGAACCTCTCTAAGGGGTGTACGGAGAATTAAATGAGTCGGATTATACTCTTCAATCAGTTCTATTAGCTTCTTGATTTGAAGCTCTCCTTTAAATCCTGCACCGATTGCACGAACCTTGTTAGAAAGAACCTCATTGTAGGCTTCTTCTGTCAGACAACAAAGAACTGCTGCTTCCTGGATTTGTCCGCCGATGTCAGCAACGGCATCCACACTGTATCTTTGGGCGTAATACGTTTCGTCTCCACCCTGATCAAATCGTTCAACAGCTTCACGGTAATCTCCCGCGTACTGTACAATTAACAAACGGCTCTGGCTAACCTCTACATTGGAGAATATAGTCTTGAGATTGTTACTATCAAGGGGCTTAATTCTGTCCACAAAAGTTCTCAGCATTCGTTTCTCCTTAGTAACTGAATAAACTTTTTTCTTAAAGTAAATTGCTTGGATTGGCAATTCAATCTCCTGCAAGCAATTACAAGCCGTTTGACAAACGAACAACTAGCTATCAGATAAATAAGCGATAGAAGCGTTTGTTCTCATTAGAAAATTAGCCTTATATCTGGTTAATAAGATTTAAGACTATAAATTCTTACGTCTGGGAGCGACAAATTAGACTTTTAGAAATCTTCGCTATGCTTGGAAGTAATCTTTCCGCTTTACCTACAACAACTTACTTACACCCCATGGGACGTTGTTAAGTAATCATAAGTTCCATTGCACTACGTAAAGCATTAAGTAGACGAGCTGACATATTAATGAATTACTAATGCTTTGCTTATTGTAGTACTTTTAACTTAAATTACAAGTCCTGGGAATTTTACATTTTATCAGCTATGCAAACACCTATCTTTGGAGATATAGGCTGAGTAACCAGGCTACCGTTTCAAAGCGATGTGCCTAGGTAACGATCTGAGGAGTCATTCTCCCCCAAAGCACCATAAGAAAGCCAGCAAGGCAATTACTAAGCTCAATGAGGTGAAGGGCTTTAATGAATGCAGAAGGCTCAGGGGAACAAAGACGAGAACTTCTGAAAAGAACCAACTACTCCATAGCAGTAGTGTAATCAAGATAATGAGGGACATAATTCCTCCAAAACAAGCATCAGAACCGAAAAAGTAATGTGGCAGACAGCAGAGTGTCACTTCTGTTGCTTCGTAAGTGCCTTAATTTAGATAAGACAATAGTAGACAGTCTCATCTGTATTCCGTACTCAACTGGGGAGAGAACTAATTCCCAGTATTTCTAGGAGGGTCAAGGATATGCAACGGTTATATGGCGGAGGTGTCATCGCATTGATCGCAGCCTTAAGCGCTACACCCGTATTATCCCAGGCTGCAAATTTCGATAATCTGACATTAGCACCTGGTTTTCCCAAAGGAGCAGGACAGGTTACTGGTTATACGGGTGGTGGCTACTCATTATCATCAATTGCTAATAGCGATCGCAACAATAAACCTTGTATCGGTTTTGGTGACCCTACACCTGATCACATTATGGTCTTGCAGCAAGACTTCTCAAACCTCAGCGTACTCGTCAACACGGGCGGAAAGGATACAACCTTAGTGGTTCAAGGTCCAAATGACCAGAGCGTTCGCTGTGGGGATGATACAGGTTCCAGTAAAGATGCCAGTGTGCAAGGGTCAAACTGGTCAGCAGGCACATACCGGATTTGGGTTGGTTCCTTTGAGTCAGGACAAAGGCTGGATTACACCATAACTGTGCGTGAGTAGGGAAGTTAAGATAGTTTGTGACTTGTTTTACCATTCGCTAGGTAACCTGCTGTGCTATCTGCGCTTCTTACTGACTTCCGTATCATCTTTGAGCGTGACCCGGCTGCCCGTAACTGGCTAGAGGTTTTGTTTTGCTATCCCGGTTTACAGGCTCTACTGTTCCACCGTATCTGTCATTGGCTTCACATTGTAGGAATTCCTTTCATTCCTCGCTTAATCTCCCAGTTCTCTCGCTTTTTGACGGGTATCGAAATTCACCCTGGAGCAACGATTGGGAGAGGTGTTTTTATTGACCACGGTATGGGCGTTGTCATTGGCGAAACAGCAATGATTGGAGACTATGCCCTGATTTACCAAGGCGTTACTCTGGGGGGTACGGGTAAAGAGGGGGGTAAGCGGCATCCTACACTAGGAGAGAATGTCGTCGTTGGCGCTGGTGCTAAGGTTCTAGGCAATATCCAAATCGGCAACAATGTTCGCATTGGTGCTGGCTCAGTCGTGTTGCGCGATGTTCCTTCTAATTGCACAGTGGTTGGTGTACCTGGCAGAATTGTCTATCGCTCTGGTGTGCGAGTTAACCCACTGGAACACGGTAGCTTACCTGATTCAGAAGCAACAGTAATTCGCGCTTTAGTAGACCGTATTGAGGCACTAGAACAACAAGTACAGGATTTGATAGAGCAACCGTCTTCAACAATGCCCCAACTTCAGGCTGTCTCTTCCAAGATGGATTCTCCAGATGCGGCTGAGCAGGTAGCTAAGAGTTGCCATATTAGTGATCAAGTCATTCAGCAGTTTTTTGATGGTGCTGGTATTTAGCGACTCACGGATTGACCGCTTGTTTAGACCATTCATTAGAACTGTTTCGGTAGTAAAGCCATCGGTTTTGTGGGTCGCCTCGTAACTCCAAGTGGTCTACCTCTATAGGTTCTAGCAACAACAAGCAAAAATTCGGGAGTGGCTGCTCTGGGTCAGGTGGCGGTGGCGAAAAGGCACCGTTATTTTCTGTTCTAGCTTCACCAGGATGAGGCCACGCAAATTGTAGACGCGCTGGGTCAGAAAGCTCTTGCCAAGTAGTTTTACGGGCAGCTTGTAAGGCTTGGTCTGGATGATTTACCCTAACCAGAGTTAGTTGACCCGCCAAACGAAATTGTTCTCGACTTTCAGGAAAATACCAACAAGCTTCTCCCCAAGGCTGGTCATCAATTTGGTCTGCTTTCTGGCTACGGGAATCCGTAATAATTTTGAGTTGGTTAGTGTCGTCTAAAAACCCGCGAAAGACCACAGTACGGTTAGCAGGACGCCCATCTGCACGAAGCGTTGCCAGTTGAAAGTAGCGGGCGTAGGGCAGTTTGCGGTTTTTGTGGAGCGCACGGGCTAGTAGCGATCGCCAAGGAGCAAGAGGCATTTGGTGGTGTAGGTTACAGCTCTACACATAGCGCAAATCCTTTGATTTTTCAATATTTGCCCCCATATCTAACATCGCGTATAGTCAGGGTTTAGCTAAACCGACAACAGATTCTAACTATGGTTCGAGAGCTTGAACGGGAGCGCCAAAAGCGCGATTTCCCAGAAACAGCACCTGCTGCTAATCCAGTATTCTTCAGAACTTACAGCCGCCGCACACAAACAGGGCGCGAGACTTGGGAGGAAGTATGCGATCGCACAACCCAAGGTCTGGCTAAACTCGGCAAGTTGAGTGAGCGTGAAGTCACCCTTCTACACCGAATGATGAGCCAGATCAAAAGCCTCCCGTCCGGGCGCTGGATGTGGGTTGGTGGCACCGAATGGATCGAAAGAAAAGAGAACTTCTCAGGAGCCTACAACTGCACCAGCACTAATGCAGTAGACTGGCGTGCCTTTGGCTTAATGATGGATCTGGCGATGATGGGGTGTGGTACGGGTGCGGTACTTGAACCAAAGTACATTAACCAACTCCCACTCATTCGTAACCAACTGACGATAACCTTACAAGGTGAAATTGGGTCTACCCCAGTTCAAGAGCGTCGTGAACAGACAGACGTAAAGATGGAGGGAAGCCAAGTCACCATTCACGTAGGAGACTCTCGCCAAGGTTGGGTTCAGTCTTATCAAACCTTGCTGGAATTAGCTACAGATGAGCGTTTTTCAGGTGAAGTAAACGTATTAATTAACCTCAGTGATGTCCGTGCTGTAGGAGAACGCTTAAAAGGCTTTGGTGGCGTTGCCAATCCTGTTAAACTGCCCGAACTTTATCAGCGTTGCGCTTCAATTCTCAATAAAGCCATAGGAAGACAATTAAATTCAGTTGAATGCTGTTTATTAATTGATGAAGCTGCAGTCACAATAGTAGCTGGAAATATACGCAGAAGCGCCGGAATGCGCCAGTTCGATGCTAACGATGAACTAGGCGCGAATGCAAAGACTAATCTTTGGCAGCAAGATGAAAATGGCAATTGGCGTATTGATCCAGAACGCGATGCACTGCGGATGGCTAACCACTCCCGCGTCTATCACCATAAGCCGACCTTAGAAGAATGTATAGAAGCTGTTAGAAAACAGTATTATTCAGGCGAGGGTGCAATTCAATGGGCTGGGGAGGCAGTAGCCAGAGCCAATTGTGACTTGCTGCCGACTCAAGAGCTAAGAAAAGATTTTCTAAAATCTTACGAACAAGGAACAGCAAAACAATGGTTGCAAGAGCAATATCCTGATCTTGCTCCTGATGAATTAGAGCATCGGTTAGCTCGTGTTGGGCTTAACCCGTGTGGTAATAAGTAATTTTGCCTCACGTTAAAAACCCTGTAAAATCGGTAGATGCTGAGATATGACTGGCTAAATTCGGTAAATCAACTTGCTTAAATATACTTTGATGTAGGTGATTTCATTCCGAGGAAAAAGACAGAGATTTGTATAGAATGATTTGCCAACTTAGCAGTCTGCTAATACCGAGGTAATTAAAGGAATTAAAAAGCCTTTGACACCGTAGAGCGTAGAGGGTGAACCTTTGTAATATTGTGTTATGAAAGCAACAGGTAGTATTTGCCTTTTGAAGGACTTTTAAAAGACACAATCTTCAAAGAATATAATCCGAGGTAACACCTCCTACACGAAAAGTGTAGCTCCAAGAGTGCGGGGCTTCCTTACTTAGGAAGAAAATGTACGCCGAGCTACAGGGAATCGGAACCTGTAGAACTAAGGGATAAAAAGCCTTTAGGGTAACAAAACTGGAAATCATCGGCTCGAATTTTCATTGCAATCTAGCTGAAATTCATCTCAACCTAATCGATCCACAGAACTACAAAGAACAAGAGGAGGCGTTCACGGCTGGAGCGCTATCTGTAGCGGGACTGCTAAATCACGAATTTGTTGAAGAACGCTACCGAAAGTCACGAGAACTTGATCCAATCGTCGGTGTCTCCTTCACTGGCTTATTTGACTTTTTCGTGAATGCCTTTGGCGTTGATTGGTTGCGCTGGTGGGAAGCTGGACGGCTAGAAACGTCGGTAGGATTGGAGTTTAAGCGACAGGAGCAGGAATACCTGACTCGCTGGAAAAACATTGTGCAACGGGTAGTGTGGGATTATTGCGATCGCCATTCCTTGAAACGTCCAAATCGTTGCACTACAGTTCAGCCTAGCGGTACAAAATCTCTACTGACAAGTGCTTCCCCTGGCTGGCACCCTCCGAAGGCACAACGTTTCCTACGTCGGATTACATTCAGGAAGAATGACCCTGTAGCCCTAGCTTGTATTGACTACGGTTACAACGTTATTCCGTCTCAGTCTGACAAAGATGAGCAAGGGAATCTTCTAAACGATCCCTTTGATCCAAGATGCACTGAATGGCTTGTAGAAATTCCGGTTGCTGTACCTTGGGCTGATTTACCAGGAGCTGATGAAATTGACATTTCTCAGTTTAGTGCGATCGCACAGATGGATTTTTACATGCAAGTCCAGAAATTCTATTGTTCACACAATACAAGTGCGACAATCGAGCTGCGCGAAAACGAGATAGATGACCTTGGGATTCGGATTTATGAAGCAATCAAAGGCGATGAAGGCTATATTTCCGCAGCACTTCTATCACGCTTTGATGATCATCAAACCTTCCCACGTTTGCCGTTTGAACCGATAGCGCGTCAACAGTATGAGCAGTTTATGCAGGAAGTAGAACATAGGCGCAAAACGAGCGATTTTCATCTAGCATTGAGTCGCTACGATAGTGAAGCGGGGCGGGATAGCCTCCTTTCAGGTGATTTCTTAGAAGCAGGCCCAGCCGGATGTGACTCAGATAAGTGTCTATATCCAGAGCAGAAGTCTGTTTAGAGTCCACAGTAGGCTGCTAAGCAAAAGACACGCTAGGATGCCAGAAGAATCAGTAAGCAAAAAGCGGCAGCAACAAGGAGATACATAAATGTTCCTCACTGAACTAACACCAATTTTGAAAGAACTGACCCAACAGCCTGTTGCTTTCTTGGGCGGATTCTTTTCTGGAGTATTTCGCCTCAATCTTTCAGATGACCCAGTGAAAAGCTGGTTAGATCAGCAAGCTGGCGTTAGTAGCTACACAGCTACAACTACTAGCAGTGATAATGGCAAAACTACTGGACCTCAATCAATTTCGATTGATTAAGGCTCAATTTAGCTAAATAGGACAAAACTATGGGGTTTACTGAATCAGCAGTAGACCCCATTGCACTTTTGTGTTATCGCATATGTGAAGTAGATAACACTTATGAACCAAAACAGTAGGATATGATAATACGATATGTACAAGTTCAGTTCTACCTTTGGTTCAGTTTATGGTTTTGCGATCGCCATTCCGAGGCGATACCCTTTGGGGAATTGCTTCGTGGTTGCTTACCCTAAAGAATTACCATCGGTCAATCAGACAAGATTGTGAGCAACCTACATCCTCTAATTCGAGTCTGCCTTTCTGAACTTTAGTTCCTCGTTCAGCTTTATCGATCGACATGACCATTTACGTTGGAAACCTGTCTTACCAAGCTACCGAAGACGACTTAAGCTCAGTATTCGCCGAGTATGGCACTGTTAAGCGAGTTGTGTTACCTACAGATCGTGAAACGGGTCGGATGCGCGGATTTGCCTTTGTTGAAATGACAGAAGATGCCCAAGAAGACGCTGCCATCTCTGAACTAGATGGTGCCGAGTGGATGGGACGCCAGTTGAGAGTGAACAAAGCTAGACCAAAAGAGGAGAATAGTCGCGACGGCGGCGGCGGTGCAAAGCGAAATAATCGTTTCTAAACAAGCATTTGATGTCATTAATGGGTGTCTATCTGCACAATAGATAGAACCAAAAGCTGACCCTAGCCGTGACGCGGCACGGCTAAGTTTTGTCTTTCCTGAGCAATTAGGGTAGATAAGGGACGAGTTGTCGGCGTGAATCACGTCACCACTCGTCACTTAATTACTTAAAATTCAGGGAGACGGGTCAATCGCCTAGACAGATACCCAAACCTCTAGCCGTTTTAACTAGGGTGCTGTTGGCATCCACAGCTTGGTATTTGCTAATCGCTGACTCAATCGGCACATTGACCACCTGACGGTTTTGCCAGGTTACGATCTGGTCATATTGTCCTGCGGCAATTAAATCAACGGCAGCAACACCAAAGGCGGATGCTAGTAAACGGTCAAGCGGTGACGGAATTCCCCCACGCTGTATATGTCCCAAAACAGTAACCCGTGTTTCCGCACCACTACTAGCAGAAATCCGGTCAGCAAGATATTGACCAATACCGCCTAAACGACATCCACCAAAGCGATCGCTATTTGTCACCACCTCACCCGCTTCCGTGCAAACTGCCTCAGATACAATCACAACACTGAAGTGCTGACCTCGCTCCTGACGCTCTTTAATTTTGCGGCAGACATTTTCGAGCGTATAAGGAATTTCCGGGATCAGGATAACATCAGCGCCTCCTGCAATCCCCGCAGAAATTGCAATGTGACCCGCATCTCGACCCATCACTTCCAGAATCATTACGCGATCATGGCTAGCGGCAGTAAAGTGTAGGCGATCGAGCGCTTCTGTTGCGATATTAACTGCCGTATCAAACCCAATTGAACGTTCTGTAACTCCAACGTCATTGTCAATCGTTTTGGGAATGGCAACAAAATTAAGATTGCCTTGCAGAGCAATTTTCCGGAGAATCGCTAAACTACCATCTCCCCCAATCCCAATCAAGGCATCAAGACCAAGTTGGTGGTATCCCTCAATAATGTCATCAGAGCGATCGCGTAATGTACCATCTGGCATCGGAAAAGCAAACGGGTTGCCCTTATTCGTTGTTCCCAACACAGTTCCACCCTTCGTTAGGAGTGCATCGACATTATCCGGAGCAAGCGTAATCACTTGCGGGGGACGATGCATTAACCCGTTAGTTGCGCGACAAATCCCCAGCACTTCCCAGTTGTAAGTACCCACAGCACGCTGAGTTACCGCCCGAATCACCGCATTCAAACCAGCACAATCTCCACCACTGGTCAGAATGCCAATCTTTTTCTGTTCTCCCATAAACCTTGTTCAACCTTGAAATTTTGTCTCATCCACTAAATCTGACCTCACAGGTAGTCACTTAGACAAGACAGGCAGTGTAAAGATTTGATTTCTATAGTTCGTCTAAAGTTAGACGCTTCATTGGCAATGCCTCCCTAAGATAAGAAATAAAGATGATCGAGCATTCAGCTTTCTTGAGGCAGTCTTATGAGCAACTGCCCTACAGGTAAGAGTGCATGACTCGATAGGGAGGACGAAACTTATGGCAGATGTGGATCAGCCCGTAGCTCAGGAGTACGCCCTGGATCGCGACTGCACAACGTTGTCTCGGCACGTTCTACAGCAACTCCAAAGCTTTTCGACAGAAGCACAAGATCTCAGTGCGCTCATGAGTCGCATTGCCTTAGCCGCAAAGCTAATTTCTCGGCGCTTGAGCCGCGCCGGATTAGTGGAAGGAGCGTTAGGATTTACAGGGAATGTCAATGTGCAGGGAGAATCTGTCAAGAAGATGGATATCTACGCCAATGATGTTTTTATATCGGTGTTTAAGCAAAGCGGTCTGGTCTGTCGCTTGGCATCCGAGGAAATGGAAAAACCCTACTACATCCCGGAAAATTGCCCGATTGGACGTTACACCCTGCTCTATGACCCCATTGATGGCTCCTCGAATGTAGACATTAACTTGAATGTTGGAGCGATTTTTTCAATCCGCAAGCAAGAAGGAGATGATATCGACGGCGATGCCCGTGATCTGCTACAAAATGGGCATAAACAAATTGCTGCTGGTTACGTCCTTTATGGACCAAGCACAATGCTGGTGTACTCAATTGGTACAGGGGTTCATTCTTTCACGCTTGATCCCAGCTTAGGCGAGTTTATCCTTTCCAATGAAAACATCAAGGTGCCAGACCACGGTCCCGTCTATAGCGTCAATGAAGGTAACTTCTGGCAGTGGGACGAGTCAATCCGAAACTATATTCGTTATGTCCATCGCCATGAAGGATATACCGCCCGTTATAGTGGGGCATTAGTAGGAGATTTTCACCGGATTTTGTCTCAGGGTGGAGTCTTCCTGTATCCCGGTACGTTGAAGAAACCGGAAGGAAAGTTGCGTCTACTCTATGAATCCGCTCCCCTTGCCTTTTTGATAGAGCAAGCGGGTGGTAGAGCGAGTACGGGAACCCAGAATCTTTTGGACGCAGTGCCAGAAGCACTCCATGCGCGAACACCCTTGTTTATTGGGAGTAAAGAGGATGTTGCGCTTGTAGAGTCCTTTATTCAAGAGCGGGCACGGGAGTCAGAAAAAACGGTAATGGCTCGTTCTTAGAAGCTTGTTGTTGGTTGTTGATTCATCAATAACCCTCAGCCAATCACGATCACAAATAGCAGGAGTCAAGTTAATGACATCGACAGCAAATAATCCGATCTTTCAGATTGAACAACAGTATGGTCAGAGTATCTGGATGGATAATCTGAGCCGTACTCTGATTGAGTCCGGTGAACTCAAGCAGATGATTGAGGAACGGGGGATTGTAGGAATCACCTCCAACCCAGCGATTTTTGAAAAAGCGATCATCGGTAATGCCGTATACGACGCAGATATCGAAGACGGCATCCGTGCAGGTAAATCGGTTCAGGAGATTTATGAATCCCTAGTGTTTGATGACATCCGCAATGCTTGCGATATCCTCAGACCTATCTATGACTCGTCCAATGGTCTCGATGGCTATGTAAGTATTGAAGTGCCGCCAATCATTGCTCACGATACTGAAAAGACAGTCGAGGAAGCCCGACGGTATTACGCACAGATCGGTCGGGAGAACGTAATGATCAAGATTCCAGGAACCTCTAAAGGCTTGCCAGCCGTCGAGCAAGTGATTAGCCACGGGATCAACGTCAATGTTACCTTACTGTTCTCAGTAACTAGCTACGTTGAGACAGCTTGGGCTTATATTCGGGGCTTGGAAATGCGGGCAGAGCAAGGGCAGGATATCAGCAAAATTGCCTCAGTTGCTAGTTTCTTCTTGAGCCGGATTGATAGCAATATTGATGATCGCCTTGACAAAAAACTCTCTGAGGGTGTTGATGACCTAAATATGGAGGCACGGCTTAAGGCAGTTAAGGGCAAAATCGCGATCGCCAATGCTAAAGTTGCTTATCAGAAGTACAAAGAGATTTTTGGAAGCGATCGCTGGAAAGCCTTAGCAGAAAAAGGAGCAAAAGTCCAGCGGCTACTATGGGCAAGCACAGGTACGAAAAACCCTGAATACAGCGACGTTATGTACGTTGATGAGCTAGTGGGTCCTGATACCGTCAATACCTTACCACCTAGCACAATTGAAGCCTGTGCTGACCACTGTTCCCCTGCCAGCCGCATTGAAACGGATGTTGAAGAAGCCTACAAGGTGATCGACTCTCTTAAAGACCCTGATATCGAGATCAATCTGGACGAGGTGATGGACGAACTCCTTGATGACGGCATTGCCAAGTTTGTTAAGCCCTTTGAGTCCTTAATGTCATCTCTAGAAGACAAAGTCAAAAACTTGGCAACGACAGTGTAATCAGTTTTTAGTTGTTGGTTGTTAGACAAGAGAAGTTGTTAATTCCCTATAACATTAAACAACCAACAACTAATAGCTCTTTCTAACAACTAACCACTAACCAACCACTAACGACGAACAACCCTATGGTGACTCTGCTAGAAAATCCTCTGCGCGTTGGATTGCAACAGGAGCGGACGCCGGAACCAGCAATCTTGGTGATTTTTGGAGCGTCTGGAGACCTCACCCAACGCAAGCTTGTCCCAGCAATTTACCAGATGAAACGCGATCGCCGCCTACCACCGGAAACCACGATTGTTGGTGTGGCGCGTCGAGAGTGGAGCCACGATTACTTCCGGGAGCAGATGCGCGAGGGCATTGAGCAATTTTCCACAGGCATCGGAGCCGAGGAAATGTGGGAAGACTTTGCCCAAGGGTTGTACTACTGTCCCGGTGACATTGATAACCCAGAAAGCTATCAGAAGCTCAAAGCTCTCCTTGAGGAACTGGATGGAAAACGAGGAACACGAGGTAACAGAGTATTTTACTTGTCCGTTTCTCCCAAATTTTTCCCAGAAGCAATCCGACAACTGGGAGCAGCAGAAATGCTAACTGACCCAGTGAAGAGTCGGTTGGTCATTGAAAAACCCTTTGGTAGAGATTTGAGTTCCGCTCAGAAGCTGAACCGAGTCGTACAACAAGTCTGCAAAGAACAGCAGGTTTACCGCATCGACCACTACTTGGGTAAAGAAACCGTTCAGAACCTCTTAGTGTTCCGTTTTGCTAATGCCATTTTTGAGCCACTGTGGAATCGTCAGTTTGTTGACCATGTTCAGATTACAGTGGCAGAGACAGTAGGGGTTGAGGATCGAGCGGGTTACTACGAAACCTCTGGTGCACTGCGAGATATGGTGCAGAACCACCTGCTACAGGTATTTTGCCTCACGGCGATGGAAGCCCCCAATTCGCTAGACGCTGATAGCATCCGGACGGAGAAAGTGAAGGTACTTCAGTCAACCCATCTAGCAGACATCAATAACCTAGAAGTTTCAGCAGTTCGGGGTCAGTATTCAGCCGGTTGGATGAAAGGCAAGCAGGTTCCTGGCTACCGGGAGGAGCCTGGAGTTGACCCCAACTCGACTACACCGACGTATGTAGCAATGAAGCTACTAATTGATAACTGGCGTTGGCAAGGCGTACCTTTCTATCTACGAACGGGTAAACGCTTGCCGAAGAAGGTGAGTGAGATTTCAATCCAGTTCCGTGAGGTGCCGTATCTGATCTTTCAATCGGCGGCGCAGCAGGCTAGCCCTAATGTGCTGACGATGCGGATTCAACCCAACGAGGGAATTTCATTGCGCTTTGAGTCAAAAATGCCTGGGCCCAACCTACGCACCCGCACGGTGGATATGGATTTTAGCTACGGTTCTTCGTTTGGCATCTCAACCTCTGATGCTTACGATCGCCTTTTACTCGACTGCATGGTAGGTGACCAAACTCTATTTACCCGTGCTGATGAAGTGGAAGAAGCTTGGCGGGTTGTGACTCCAGCACTGGCGGCTTGGGAGGCACGAACTGACCCAGCGTTGATTCCCAAATACGAAGCAGGAACTTGGGAGCCAACGGAGGCGGAGCAATTGATTAATCGTGATGGACGCCGCTGGCGCAGACTGTAAAGACGTTCCGGCGGAATGTCTCTTACTAGTATTTATTGTTGAGTTGTCACAAGCCGTTAAATAGCGAACAACTAACAACTAACAACTAATAAATAATGAGCAACAGCTCTCCAACCAACAACTAACAACGAATAACTGAATATGGCAACACAATCTCCTCCTCTGGTTTCTATACAACCGCCTAAAGATGTTTCCTTAAGTGAAATTGAGGCGGAACTTCGCCAAATTTGGCGAAGTTATGGTTCTTCTGATGACAACAGTGATATTCCTTCTGCTATACGAGCATCAACGTTTAGCCTGATTGTCTATGAACCCGAAGAAACCCAGCAGTTATTGGCAGCACTGGGCTTTTATTCGGGTCCAGTTGACGGTATTGTTGGCCCCCGGATGGTGTCTGCCCTCAAGGCAGCACAAAAAGCTTACGGGTTGCCAAGGACAGGTTATGCAGATGCCTCTACTAAGGCAAAACTGCACGAGGAATATACGGAAAAAATGAAGAGCGGGGCGACCGCAAATACAGCCAGAGATGAACGGCTACAGTATTCTCCAGATCTTGAAAGTTCTGGAATTGCTGATGCGATCGCGGCAGCTAATCCCTGCCGGATTATCGCCCTTTGCCCAACCGCTGGTGAAGATGAAGGGGTTACAGTTCAGGTTTCTGCGTCTTGTCCGATTCAGAAGCACAGCCAAAGTACACTCATCTGTTGTGAATACATCACTCTGCGAGGCACAGCAGCGGCGCTGGAACGCAATGCAGGAATGATTTCAGAGTTGGTGATTGGTGAGCTTCCCAAGTTTATCTGGTGGAAGGCAACACCCGACGTAGACTATGGTCTGTTCAAGCGGCTAGCCGATCTGAGCAATAGTGTCATCATCGACTCTAGTACCTTCAATACCGCTGAAGTGGATTTGATGCGAGTACACACCCTTCTGGAACAGGGAATGCCGATGGCTGACATCAACTGGCGGCGGATAGCGGCGTGGCAAGAGTTAAGCGCTGCTGCTTTTGACCCACCAGAGCGTCGTGAGGCTCTTAAAGAAGTCGATCGCGTCACTATCGATTACGAGAAGGGCAACGAGGCTCAGGCACTGATGTATTTGGGTTGGCTGGCGAGTCGGCTCCAGTGGCATCCTACCTCCTATGAAAAAGAGGGTGGGGATTATGACATCCGGCGCATTAAATTCACGACACCTGACCAACGTAGCATTGAAGCAGAGTTGGCAGGAATTCCAATCGCAGATGTGGGTGAGGTTCCTGGCGACTTAATCAGCTTGCGCTTGGGTTCGACCAATAATGATGCAGACTGCTGTACGGTACTCTGTTCAGAAACGACGGGTTGTATGCGGATGGAGGCGGGTGGCGGTGCCCAATCTTGCCGCATTCAGCAGGTAACACCTTTATTTGACCAAAAAACTGAGTTCTTACTGAGCCAGCAGCTACAACGTTGGGGCAGCGATGTACTTTATAAAGAAAGTCTGGCGCTGACGGCTCAGATTCTCGAATTAGCGAGTTAGTTATTTGTTGTTTGTTGGTTGTTGTTTGTTGTTTGCTAATAACTAATAACCAATAACCAATAACTATGACTTTAGTCATCGCTGGAGAACGTAGTGGGGTGGGTAAGACGACTGTCACGCTCGCCCTACTGTCGTCTTTGTCTCGCCAACATCGGAAGATTCAATCATTCAAAGTGGGTCCAGATTACATCGATCCGATGTTTCACGCCTCAGTCACGGGGCGTTCTTGCCGGAATTTAGACCCAGTACTCACTTCGGAAAACTATGTTCGGAGCTGTTTTGCCCGTCATCTTGAGGGAGTAGATTACGCCCTGATTGAAGGGGTAATGGGATTGTTTGATGGGGCATCGGGGCAGGATGATTGGGCAAGTACAGCTCATGTGGCACGGCTATTGCAACTGCCTGTGCTGTTGGTGTTGGATTGTAGTCGTTTGTCTCGCTCGGTAGCTGCGATCGCACATGGTTACCGCTCCTTTGACCCTAGGATTAAGCTAGCGGGTGTGGTATTGAATCGGGTGGGAAGCGATCGCCATTTAGAACTTCTTAAAGATGCCCTGGAACCTTTGCAACTCCCGGTATTGGGAGTGCTGCGGCGTCAGGATAACATCACGATTCCTGATCGGCACCTTGGTTTAGTTCCCACCGCAGAAATGCCTCAACTGGATGTCTTGATTGAGCGACTTGCCGATCTGGGAGATAGTTGCTTTGACTGGGACCGCTTGTTGCCGTTGCTTACTGTTCATAGGGAGTGTTTTCAAACTTTCCTGTTAAATTTAGATCCCCCCCAACCCCCCTTAAAAAGGGGGGAGAATTTAGTTAAAGTCCCCCTTTTTAACCCTAATTTAGGGGGATCTCCTTTAGTAACAGGGGGAAGCCCAAATTCAACGGCTTCTGCTCCCCCCCTTAGCAAGAGGAGATTAAGGGGGGTCTTAGAGGTGGAGGAAGAACCCAAGATTTCCATCCGAGTCGCAGTTGCACGCGATCGCGCTTTTAGTTTCTACTACCAGGACAATCTGGATATCTTGCAACAACTAGGTGCTGAGTTAGTTTTCTGGAGTCCACTTATAGATACGGCTTTGCCTACGGATGTCCAAGGATTGTACTTCGGTGGTGGTTTTCCAGAAGTCTTTGCTCAACAACTGGCGGAAAATACCAGTGCGCGTGAGTCAGTGCGAAGGACAATTCTTCAGGGAATGCCGACTTATGCTGAGTGTGGGGGATTGATGTATTTGTGTGAAAACATTACCGATTACGAGAACCAGTCCTGGTCGATGGTGGGAGTATTGCCGACAACAACAGTAATGGAGAAGCGTCTGACTGTAGGATATCGGCAAGCAACTGCTCTGCAAGATAGTCCTCTGCTAAGTGTTGGTGGAACAGTTTGGGGGCACGAGTTTCATCACTCTCAGTTGACAGTAATGCCTGAGAAACCGTTGTTTGAGACACGGAGATATAACCAGAAAGAGCAGGGTAAGGTAGCAACTGAAGGCTGGCAAGTGCATCAGCTACATGCTTCCTATGTTCATCTCCATTGGGGTGAGCATCCAGAAATTCCCGCTCAGTTTCTACAATGCTGCCAACAGTTCAGTTAGAAGGAGAATTCTACTCAAACGTGTTTTTCTGGGTTGCTGCTTGCTGGACTAGTACTTCTTGGGGCAACTTTTTGCGATCGCTCTCAAAGATTAATTGATGATGGCATGATGAGGAAGATGCGTTAACGCTTTCCTGTAAATTAAGCGATGACGTGTTTGTTGACAATCAATTTAGTGGATGCCCAGCCAAGAGAGATTCAGAACTATCTGACAGTAGATGGAAGAAGCCCTTTTGAAGAATGGCTTGATGCTCTGCGAGATACTAGAGCCATAGATAAAATCGAGAAGAGACTCAAGCGAATTGCGTCAGGCAATTTGGGAGACTATCGCTCAGTTGGAGAAGGAGTCTATGAATTAAAAATTGACTATGGTCCGGGGTATCGCGTCTATTTTGGGCAAATAGGCTCAGTGATAGTACTTCTCCTATGTGGCGGAGATAAAAGTACCCAACAACAGGACATTCTTCGAGCGAGGGAATATTGGAGAGATTATGAAAGAAGTGAAAACCCAAAGAAGTAGGAGCTACCGCGAATATCTGATTTCATCTCTCAAAGCTCCTGAAAGGGCTGCTGGTTATATTGGGGTTATGTTGGAATTGGACGAAGAAGGTTTTGAACCTGAACTGCTCCGTTCGGCTCTCAAAGAGGTGATGGAAGCGAGTGAGCAGATGAACAATCTCTCGGAAGAAGCTAAACAGCGTTATGAGAAACTTGACAAGATGCTGTTAGAAACAAAAGGTGCTGAAATTTATAGTCTGATTGAATTTCTGGATGCACTGGGGTTTCGGATTGCGATCGCACCCAAAGATTAAGAGAGGAAAGCTAGCTGGAGGCGTTGCTACCACTGAATTTCTCCACGAGCAAGACGTTCCTCATAGTCTTCTAAATTCGGTAAGTAGTCAGCGAAGTCTGATTCAGCAATTTCTAGCGCTTCATTGAAGTATGGGTATCCAGCAGTAACTTCATGCCTCCCTTATCCAGAATTCTTCAGGTAAAGGCTCATCAAAATCATCACTTGTCCAGATTGCTCCAGTGTGTAACCCTGCAATACGTGGTGTAGTTGGTGAGGCAATTGGTACTAGACGGGCAAGCGGAGTGCTACCTTCTGTCAGTACAATCTCCGTACCTTCAACCACTAAAGACAATAACTCCTTAAAGCTCACCTGTGCTTCACGCACATCAACTGTTTTCGTAGGCATTGCTAGTTCTCCAACATACAACTCAGAATAACTCCTGAATACGATTTCATACAGAAACCCTTGCAGCAATCTCCTGATAAAGAGAAAATGCGATCGCCTTAAGCAAGACTAAGAGGGCGATCACACAGCGTCCATACCGATACATCCTGAAGAGAAACACACTTCATCTACTCTTCCAGAACTTCAACCAAATCTTCAATTGGAATATCAAATGCACGGGCTAGCTTTTGGATTGCCGTGAAGTCAGTCATTGCCATCGCTTGCCGCCGGGTGTAGCTGGCGACTGTGCTGTAGTTTACTCCCGATCTCTCGGCAACTTCCTTTAATGTCCAACCCTTCTCAGTAGCTAATTCTCGAATTCGCAGCCTAACTAGCCCCATTTTATCCTTGACAGAATATGCAATTGCATATTTAATCAAAATTGGCGTATAAGAGCGATCACCCCACAGCCTGGAAAACTTGAGGGCGATCGCCTTTCCTAACACAACCCACTTACGTGGGAAGGATAGGTCTATGATACCAACACCGCAGACTGGCAAGATGAAAAAGCTAGACCCCGCAACCTTTCGAGAAAAGGGGTGGCAGCTAATTACAGATAGCCAAGCGATTCGCTCGATACTTAAAGCCATTCGCGTTAATGATGACGATTACCGCTCTCTGTATGCCCTGACTGGGGTAGACAATACTGTAGTCTCGGCATCAGGTTCTACCTCTTTACTAGAGGTTTGGGCTGGATGGCATCAAGTCCCCCACAATGGCAGCGTCTTTGTCTGTCTTTATGACAGAGGCAAAGTCTACACTGAGCAAGGGCATGAATCATGACTAATCTATTTCGTCGCCTTCAACCTGCTCAAAAATTCCGCATTAGTATCACTTGCATCGCGCAATTACTGAAGATTTCCAAACACCTGATATTACGTGTCGAATCTTGGGGATATGTAGTGTTTGTCCATCGGCAAGATCGAGGCGGACAATTCATCAGTTATCGCCAGTTGCAACAGTGGCGCAATGCTGTTGGTTATCAGATTCAGAATTGCTCGACTTGTCAACAACTGCACTCGTTGTGGCTTGCCATCGAAGGCGATTGCAAAAAGCACAACAAGCAGTACGACGATCAGCATTACTCGTTTTTGCTGAAAATCTGGGCAAAACACGCTCGAACGCTTTGGAGTGAGCAAAATTTATCTAGGAAGCCCTTGATACTGCATAATTACTACAGGAATTTTCAATAACTTACCTAATTGCGTCAAGCCAAACTTGAATTTGAGAGATTGCGGCAAATCCTGCCAGGAGACTGCTGCAAAACCTAGACGGGTGTAAAACATCGCCAGTTTCTGACCCAAACATTCGAGATAAAGTGGCAAAGTCGCCTCTTGAATTAGATGCTTCGCGAGAAAAATACCTAAGCCACGCTTACGCCAAGCGGGTACAACCACCAAACTACTGAGTTCTTGTGCGCCAGAGAAGTTACGCAACTGTCCGCAAGCCACCAGATGTCCCTCAGATTCAATCACCCAAAATTGCTGCCAGCGTAATTGGGTTGGGTCGAGTTTTTCAGACAAGACTAATTTGCGAATCGACCAAATATCCTTAGCAGAGGCACGACGGAGAACAAGTCCTGGTGGTAACGATGAAGAACGCTCAGTCATCAACCTTTGAGGAATCATGTAGTGTTAGCGAAGCGATGATTATAGGTGATGCCAACAGGAATCGCTCACACTAGACAATTAAGTAATATTGCAATTGCCATAGTTAAGTAATAAATTGTCAAATTTGTCCAGCAGTATCAAAAGTATCCTTATTCTTATGAAGGCTGAACACAATAAACAGTTACAGGATTTAGGCACCTCAATAGGGAAGCAAAACTCTAAAGATTCCAGCAACTCTCCTTTAGTCGTTTCTCCCAACCGTGTAAGTCCTTGCATTAACAACTACAACTACTTGAAGTAATGATTGAAAAAATTTTGCTAACCGTCGCTGGTCGGGGACTGTGTGAAGAGATGCTCAATATGCTAATGGAGGTTCCCTTCATGCAAAAAGCATCAGTTACCGTCTTGCACGTTGTACCTCCTCAAGTCACAGCCGAAGCCATGTCCGCTAAGTTGGAACAGGGAGGCAAGATTCTGGCAGAGGCTGTCAAGTCTTTAAAAATAGACCCCAGCCGAATCACCCCTCGTCTCAAACAGGGAGACCCCAAAGACGTAGTACTCCAAGTCGCTGACGAAGAGGATTCTGACCTAATTATTATGGGTTCTAGAGGGCTAAAGCGATTAGAATCCATTTTGCAAAACTCAGTTAGCCAGTACGTTTTCCAATTGTCAGCCCGCCCCATGTTGTTGGTGAAAGACGATACTTACGTCAAAAAAGTTAGGCACGTCATGGTGGCAATGGATAAATCTGATGCAGCTAAACAAAGCTTAAACTTAGCCCTATCACTCCTCAAAAACATTAATGGTAGTAAGCTATCTCTGGTTCATGTTAACCCTGATAGTCGCAAATCTAGCGAAGCCACAACGAATGCAGAAGACGATCCAGTTTTAGCCGCCGCCGCCGCTGAAGCGAAAAAGCAAGGGGTGGATTACCGTTGTATCAATAGTAGTGGTAAGGCAGGGCAAGAAATTTGCCGATTGGCGGAGGAAATGAACGTGGATTTGTTGATTCTTGGTTCTCCCGATCGCCGTCCTTCGATCGCTAAAACTCTACCCGATTTGGATAGATTATTGGGATCTTCTCTCTCAGACTACGTCCGGGTATATGCCAACTGTCCGGTTTTATTAGCACGCACGCTTGATTAAACCTAGCTTTGGAGATTGGTGATTGGGGTAAATGAATTAGCGATTGTACGCAACTTCTTTTGGATAAGAATTCTTTCCCAGCCACCAGCCCCTAATCTGTAGTCCCAAAGCGCAACAAAAACCCCCACCTAGCTTAAAGCCAGGAATGGGGGTTTTGTTAACGGCAGATTGTAATTAATTTAATTTTTGTTGCTTTCGCGGCTAGCCGTTTGGATGTACAGAACCAACAGGAAAACTGTGGGAACCAGCACAAATAGAATGCTGGCAATAAACCCTAAATCGTTAACTTGCATTGAATCAGTGCCTCTAAATTGTTTTTAGCCCACTCTATTAGGATATCATTAACGCTCTTATCGCATCGCAGCTATCTTAGTTGAGTTTCACGGCTTTGTTTTTACACTTATTGGACCATTCACTAAAGCTTGGCAAGCTAAGCGGTAACTATCAGGCTTCTTCTTTAGTTTTCGTGTTTCTACTGGTGTCCGAGGGGAAAGATTGTCCACCCCTTCCACAATCTCAACAATGCAAGTACCACATTGACCATAACCTCCACAATTCATCATTTTTCCCCTGAATGTGTAGATATCAACGCCGTTTTGCAGAGCTTTCTCTCTTAAGTTAGCTCCATCAGCAGCAATGACCTCTTGGTCTTCCTTGACAAATTTGATATTAGCCATTACTTCTCCAGACTCTCGCCGTATCCTTATTTTATTAAGGAATATTAAATAATTCTAAGCTCCGGAAACTGGAGAAAGACTCCAACTAGGGCAAATCGAAAAGATTACTATCGGGAAGATTGCTAATTGCTCGTTGCAGAGCAGCTAGCGCCCGATTGTAGTCGAGAATTGCATTGAGTCGGTTGACTCTAGCACGGGTAAGCTGGGTTTGCTGAGTAATCACGTCCGCTTGGGTACCAACCCCTGCCTGAAATCGTAGCCGTGCCAATCGTAAACTTTCTTGGGCTTGTTCCAGGGCAAAAGAAGCCGTCTGAATATTCTCCTCGTTAGCACTCAACTCGAAAAAGGCTTGTTCTACCTCTAAGCGCACCTGATTGCGCTGGTCAGCAAAACGATTTTCTGCGATCGCAATCTCAGTTTCCTCCGATCTGGCTCTTGCTCTTGCTGCTCCACCATCAAAAAAATTCCACTGCAACCGCGCCCCTAAACTCAACCCATCCGCAGGTCCAAAGTCATCATCCAATACCCCAAGGATATTGTAGCTAGCAAATACACTTGCTTGAGGTCTAATCGCTGCTAAAGCTGCACGTCGCTGCTGTTGGCTAATATTTCGATTCACCAGTTGCTGTTCCAACTCGGCTCGATTTTTCAGAGCCAAGATAATACTCTGTTCCAAGGATAATTCCCAATCACCAGCCACTTCAATCGGGTCTGCCGCCGAGACTTCCACTGGCTGAGCTAAACTCAATAACTGAGTAAGCTGACGTCGTCTAATTCGTTGCTGACTAACACCTCTAATCAAACCTTGGTTTTCATTGGCGAGTTGCACCTGTGCCTGCAAGACATCAAATCGTGTACCTAACCCCGCTTGTTCCTGCAACTGAGCATCACGTAAACTCCGTGCCGCATCAGTTACAGCGGCTTGGGAAATTTCAACTTGTGCATCAGCCTCCTGCAAATCGTAGTAGGAACGGATAGTATCCAGACGCAATTGTTGAAAAATCCGTTCTACATCTAGCTGCTGGAATCGCACCTGTTCTCGTGCTGCCCGGATATTAGCTGAACGTCGCCCAGCCGTTAATAGGTCGTAACTTAATTCCACTGTCCCATTGAAGGTCGTTGAAATCGTATCATCATCGTCAGGGGCTAATGGATTGTCCGCTTGTGCCTCAATGCCTAGCTCGCGTTGTGCAGAATCGGAGCGGGTAAAATCTGCACCAAACGTTGCTGTCGGATATTCAGCGGCTAAAGCTTCTTGTAGCTGAAATTGGGAGCGCTCTAAGGTTAGTCTCGCTTCTCTAAGATCTCGATTATTACGCTGTGCCAGTTCGAGCGCCTGTTGTAGGGTAATCGGCTGTGTGATTTGAACTTGGACTTCCTCCGCTTCAGTAGGGAACAGTAGCGGATTAGCGCTAGGGTTGAGAAATTCTGGTGCTGAACCCTGGTTTCCTGGCGGGGATTGGGCAATGTCAGATGCTGGAGACTGAACAATTGTTGGCGCAACGATATCCTGTGAGGGTTCAGATACGTCGGGATTATTGGCTGTGTTTTCCCCTAGGCGATCTGCTGGTAGCAGCGCTGAGCCTAGCGGTTCCGCTTCGCTAACGCGATCGCTTTCCTCTTGCTCAGTTAGAGTCGCTGAGGCTTGGCTAACGCTAGCCGATTTTTCTTCCTCGTCACGAACCCATTCAGGGATTTGTAACTTATTGACAGAGATGCTCTCCTCCCGTGCTTCCCCCACTTCTCCTCTTTGGTCACCCTCATCTGAGTTTGTAACTGGATTGTCTAGATTATTTGGAGCAAGGTTACTTTCTGGAGTATCTGCCTCTGTCGGCACCTCATCGTCTGGGATGACAACCGACTGCTTGGGTTCATCTTCCCCCCCGGCTTTCTTTGATCCTCTTCTCTCAACCTCTTGTGAGTCTTGAGAAGATGCTACAAGACGTCCTTGATGAGGTACTACCTCTGGGTTGGCATCTTGGCTTTGGGCCCGATGCCTCTGAGGTTTACTAATCAATGGAAAATCTTTTGAGGCTCCAGGCTCTATATAGCTCAAAGCGATCGCAGCCCCAATTCCTAAAGCCACGAAATGACGAACACTTGGCATAAGTTCTAAATTTTGGTCTTTAGCTTAAAAGAACTAATCTTCTTGCAGGATTTGCAACCCTTTGCAGAATAATCCCAAGCCTGTGTACTTGGCAAACGATCACATGAGCTTAGTTTGGCAAAGAGACATAGCTTGAGAAATTCAGAAATTCTCTCACACCCTGTAAACACTCCGCAGCCGTACTAAATTTTTTAATCTTTGTAATCATAAGAAATTCTTTAGGATAAGCCGACACGGGTTTCTGCTTGGCAGCCACTTTTGTTGCGTTCTTTCTCTAGTTGCTCCTTGATCCATTCAATATCTGACCGAAGACCACTCAAGCATTGCTGTCCCACACTCTTCTGGTAGGGGTCAGTGAGTGCCTGATGTTCAACCTCAAAACTTTCAAGGCGTAGCTGACAGACATTCAAGCGATGCTTCAGTAATTTAATCCGTTCAGCGGGTTCTAGGTTGCCGAAGAAGAAGAACTTGATGAAAAAGCGAGAACGACTGTTCACCCAACTTTCGTGGGGATGCTCAATCATCTTTTGATGCCATCGTTGACGCCCCTTGTCAGTTATACAGTAGGTTTTGCGACTTAACCCGGTTTCTGCCTGGTCTGTCGCTAGGGTCGCGATTTCTCCTCGTTCCTCTAGACGCCTCAATAAGGGATAGATTGCACCATAGTTAACACTGATACTACTACTCATAAACAGCTCTAACTGCTGCTTCAAACGGTAGCCGTGCAGCGGTTCACACTGAAGTAGACCTAAAGTTGCTAGTTCAAGCATTCATTTATCTATACCAGACTGATATACTATCGGAAAATATGCGCGTTCAGTCTACATTGCTTTAATTAGTTTTTCAAAACTGGAATAATCACCCTACGTTTGACGTTCAACAACTCAGCCAACCAAGGCAAGTGCAATGGCTAAACTCGGTGCCTCACTTTCTGGTAAATCTCTAGGTATAGTACTTCTACTTTTATTTCTAACCGGGGCTTGTAGTCGCGGTGATGCTCCTCCAGGTGCAGCAGGAGGCGCACCTCCAGGAGTTCCGGTGAAACTTCAGGAGGTGGAAACAGGTACGATTGAGGAAAGCACTGAGATTGTTGGCTCACTAGAAGCTGATCGCTCGGTAATTTTGCGACCTGTTATAGAGGGTCGAGTCACTCAAATTTTTGTCTCAGAAGGAAGCCGCGTTGCCGCTGGCGCTCCAGTTGTGCAACTGAAGCCTGATAAAGGTCAGGCAGAAGTGACGGGTGCGATCGCAAACGTTAACGCACAACGAGCGGCGTTAAATAATGCCCAAGCGCAAATCAGTGCGGCAGAGGCGGAACGAGTTAGTGCAGAGGCTGACTTGCAACTTCAAAACGAGCAATTCGAGCGGATTTCAACTCTTGTTGCTCAAGGAGCCTTTGCAAGACAACAATTAGACCAAGTGAGACGCGATCGCGACGCTGCCCGTGCTGACCTTAACGCTGCCGAAGAGCGGGTTCGAGCGGCTAGAGCCACTTTAGATCAGGCAAATTCTGCCATACAGCAAGCCCAAGCCCAAGCCAACCTCGCTGGAGAAGAGCTACAAGATACCAGAGTGGCTGCCCCCATTGCTGGTGTTGTCGGTAACATCCCAGTAAAGCTAGGGGACTTCGTTAACACAAGTAGCACCCTGACGACGATTATCCAAAACCAATCGTTAAACCTTAACATCACCATTCCAGTTGAACGCGCCTCACAATTGCGCGTTGGGCTTCCTGTACAGCTAACTGGGCCAAAAGACGGCACCCCCATAGGCACAGGTCGAATTAGCTTTGTCTCACCTCAAGTAAATTCCCAATCGCAGGCGATCCTCGCAAAAGCCACCTTTCCCAATCCGGAAGGTAGCCTCCGAGATGGGCAGTTAGTTCGATCTAGGGTGATTTGGAATAGAAGTCCTGGAGTTTCCATCCCGACAACAGCCATATCGCGTGTGGCTGGGCAGACTTTTGTTTTTGTTGCACAACAACCGCAAGGAGAATCCAAACTCATCGCTCGTCAAAAGCCTGTGAAACTAGGCGAAATTAAAGGTAACAATTATCAGGTCATTGAAGGATTGCAAGCAGGAGAAAAAATAATCGTTTCTGGCATTCTCAATTTGTCTGATGGCGCTCCCATCATCCCTCAGTCATAAAGGGAATTGGGAACTAGGGAAGTATGGACAGGGAACTGAGTACTATCCAATTCCCAATTCCCAATTCCCAATTCCCAATCCCCAACCCCAACCACTCATCCCCTACTTCCATGTTTGTTGATTTTTTCATTAAGCGACCTGTCTTCTCTACGGTCTGCGGTTTGATCATCTTACTGGTAGGAGCAATCAGTATTCCCACTCTACCGATTGCACAGTTCCCAGATATCAGCCCAACTCAAGTCAGCGTTACGTCTAACTACAGTGGGGCGAGTGCGGAAGTCGTAGAAAACGCCGTCACGAACATCATTGAACGAGAAATCAATGGGGTCGAAGGCATGAAGTACATGACTTCGAGCAGCAGTAATGATGGCACCAGTACAATTACAATCACGTTTGACCCTTCACGGGACAAAGATATTGCTGCGGTTGATGTTCAGAACCGAGTGTCTATCGCCCAACCCCGATTGCCACAATCTGTTCAACAAACTGGTGTTCGGGTCAGCAAAGAGTCCAGCAACATCCTCATGGCGATCGGACTCTATACGGTAAATGGTGAGTACGACAACACCTTTTTGAGTAACTACGCTGATATTTATCTGGTAGATGCCCTGAAACGGTTGGATGGTGTTGGTAATGTCCAGATTTTTGGTGAGCGCAAATATTCAATGCGCCTGTGGCTAGACCCAAATCGCCTTGCTAGTCGGAGTCTAACGCCTCAGGATGTAGTCGATGCGCTTAATGAGCAGAACCTACAGGTCGGTGCTGGGGGGATTGGTCAGCAGCCAGCGCCAGAAGGACAAATGTATCAACTTGACCTACGGGCGGTCAGCCGACTCACTGATGCTTCCCAATTTGAGGAAGTTGTCCTAAAGACCGATGATGATGGCACGCTTGTCAAGCTTAAAGATGTCGGTCGGGCTGAACTTGGGGCAGAAAACTATAGCACATTCTTGCGATTTCGAGGCAATGACGCTGTGGGTTTGGGGATAAATCAACTTCCCGGCAGTAATGCCTTGGATGTTGCCCGTGTGGTGAAAACAGAAATGCAAACGCTTGCCAAGTCGTTTCCGCCTGGATTGGAATATCGCGTGGCGTTTGACACAACGAATTATGTGGAAACGTCTCTGAGCGAGGTACTGATTACGCTCTTGATCGCGATCGCGTTAGTCGTCTTAATCATTTTTCTGTTCCTACAAGACTGGCGCGCCACCCTAATTCCCTCGATTACAATTCCCCTGGCTTTGATTGGTACGTTTGCCTTTATTAAAATCTTTGGCTTTTCGATCAATAGCTTGTCCCTGTTTGGTCTAACCCTGGCAACAGGTATGGTGGTTGACGATGCGATTGTTGTGGTCGAGGATATCTCAACGTTTATTCAAAAGGGCATGAGTCCTCGTCAAGCCGCGACTGAAGCCATGCACGAGTTGTTTGGAGCAGTCATTGCCACCTCACTCGTACTGATGGCGGTGTTTGTGCCAGTGGCATTCTTCCCTGGTACAACGGGAGCACTTTATAAACAATTTGCCCTGACGATCGCTTTTTCGATCGCGATTTCGACCTTTCTTGCCCTAAGCCTTACACCTTCCCTCTCAGGACTCCTGCTGCGTCAGGGGCAAGCACCACGCGGTTGGATGGGTTGGATTTTTGGTCGGATTAATGGGTTCCTGGATTGGACAAGACGAGGATATCAGCGATCGCTAACGTTTTTGACCCGCTTTAAAGCCGTCGTCATTGGGCTATTTATCCTGTCCTTGGGGGCAACCGTTTGGCTTTTCCTCAGCGTGCCTACAGGATTTCTTCCTGAAGAAGACCAAGGCTATTTCATCACAGTTGTCCAAGGACCAGAAGGCGTCTCACTAAACTACACCAGCGAAGTCGTCAACCAAGTCGAAGAAATTATCCTGAAAGAGCCTGAAGTTGTCGGGACTTTCGCGGTGGGTGGCTTTAGTTTCAGCGGTAATACGGCTAACAGTGCCTTGATTTTTACGACCCTTAAGCCTTGGGATGAGCGTAAAAGACCAGACCAAGCAGTCCAGGCAATTATCGGTAAATTATTTGGAGCGTTCGGGGCAATTCCCGAAGCGAGAATTTTCCCTGTTAATCCACCTGCCATTCAGGGTTTAGGCAGCTTTGGCGGCTTTAGCTTTCAGTTGCAAGACCGCAGAGGAAACGAAAGTTTAGAGCCTTTGCTTCAATCTTTCGGTCAAATCCTTGGGCAAGCTAATCAACCAGGTAGTGGATTATCACAGGTGTTTAGTACGTTTGCCGCAAACACACCTCAGCTTTTAGTCGAAGTAGACCGCAACCAAGCCAAGGCGCTGCAAGTCGATATTGATGATATTTTCAACACCCTGCAAACGTTATTAGGTTCGCAGTATGTAAACGACTTCACTTTACAGCAACGGAATTATCGCGTGTATGTCCAAGCAGATAGCGAGTTTCGCTCAAATCCAGAGGACATCAATAATCTGTACGTTCGTTCTGCAAGCGATCAGATGATTCCTTTAGGCAATTTGGTCAAAGTGACAACAACGACTGGGGCACAAACGATTAACCACTACAACCTATTCCGGTCTATTGAAATAACGGGTTCGCCAGCCCCTGGTTCTAGTTCGGGACAGGCAATTCAAGCGATGGAGAATCTGGCGGCGAAAGTGTTGACACCAGGATTGGGTTACGAATGGTCAGGGACTTCTGCCGAAGAGTTAGAGTCGGGTGGTCAAGCACCAATTATCTTCGGGTTGGGGCTTGTGTTCGTGTTCTTGGTACTGGCGGCTCAGTACGAAAACTTCATTGACCCCGTGATTATTATGCTCACAGTCCCTTTAGCAATTTTTGGGGCACTGTTGGCACAGTCGATGCGTGGTTTGGTCAATGATGTCTATTGCCAGATTGGTCTAGTGATGCTGATTGGTCTAGCGAGTAAGAATGCGATTCTGATTGTGGAATTTGCCAACCAGTTGCGAGAGCAAGGGCTTTCAATTACGAAGGCGGCGATTGAGGCTTCGGAACAACGCTTGCGTCCAATTCTCATGACTGCCTTATCTACTCTCTTGGGTATTTTTCCTTTGGCAATTGCAACCGGAGCAGGGGCAGGTAGCCGTCAATCTCTAGGTACAGCAGTTTTTGGTGGAATGCTGATCGCTACGTTCTTGAGTTTGTTTGTGGTGCCTATTCTGTATATCGTAGTCAAGTCATTTAGCGATCGCTTTAAAGGCGGTGGTAAGTCCAAAAAGACGAGACAATCAAAACGCCAAGCCTCTTCTCTAACTGCTGGTGAAGCGATGGCTGACGGGAAAGCCCTAAGGAGTCAAACAGGAGAGTAGAGCCTGTCTGGGCTTAGTATCTGTGAAACAGCGCTATCAGTCAGAAAAACAAAAAAGCCGATGGCTGATAGCTGAGCGCTAACTGCTATATTGAACATACCAAAAGCGATCGCCTTTAGTTAAAGAGCGATCGCCTTCTTGTAACCTATTAAGTTAGTTTTGAGCAACTTCAAAGAGAGCTATAAAAAGGGAATGTTTTTACACTCAATAGAAAAAATTAACGGCTAGGTAAGACGTTAATTTTTTCTATTGACTCTTGATTCCCTTTCACTGCCCCTTTTTTGAAGTGAAGCAACCATCTGACGTCTAACGGCACTCGCCCAAACGTCAAAATTAAAGCGGTCAAGGCTATCGTTAAACGATGTATCGAGACAATTGCTGGGTTGTTGTTTAATCGAGTTATTCATGTTAAACCTTGGCTAGAAGCCGTTAAAACTACGAGCCTAGAAGTCAAGAAGTAGTTGCTATGCCCATTTCAAATAGCTTTCAGGGTACCTACAACAAGTAGAACTGAACTCTATTCATAAATTGAAAAATTAGCTAGTCCTATTTTTCAGGGTAAGAGCGCCTTCTCTCTCTACCTTAAAACACAATTCCTATCTCGTGATGTACTTAATGCATCTATGTGATGCGTAAACTGCATTAAGCAAACTTGTAGCACTCCTGACTATACGTTTCCATACTTGGGAAGGTATAGCAAAAGACGGCAGGCAGAGGGCTTTTTGTGTGTTACTGATACGCGATCATTTGAGCTGTTAAATCTGCCTTAACCTTTATGGCGACAGCTATAGAGGCAAGTTTCCCCAACCACAGGAGCTATGTCGTTAGCTAGAGGGAACAAGTACTGGCTTCATCTAATTTTTTATCAGGTAGATACCTTGGTAACTTAATCAAGAGCCATTCAATGAATTCTGAAGAAAAGCCACTAATTAATCTATCAATTCACGAAAGCTCTGACCCAGAGATGCTTGAACGTGATGCCGAATCAAAAACTGGTAGTAAGCCAAACGACCAAGCATCTAGTGAGGATAAGCCTGAGGGGATAGAGCCTGACTCTGATGTCATCTACGATGAGAGGAGAGCTGAGCGAACACTAAATGTTGCTTCCCCAAATGCGGCAGCAATTGAATCAGGGATAACAGAAATTTAAACGTTGCGATCGCTGATAACTTGCTATTTCATTGCTGTTGATTGCCAATTTCTTACGCAAGGAGCTAGGGTAATTAAATCTTCAATATTACGTTGCATTGTGGCGCAAATTGTGTCTAAGGGCAAGTCATTGGCATCATAACCAAAAGGATTTTCGATTTCGATACCAATTTCTTCAATGCCAAATACAGCAAAACTAATCAAACCCGACACAAAACCCGTCCACCCATTCAAGCCATCAACGAGTTGAAAGGGTAGGGAGAGGCAATAGATTAACAACAACTGCTTCAGGTGAATGGAATAAGCTAAGGGAATTGGAGTTTTCAAAATTCGCTCACAAGCCCCTAAAACATCTACCATCTGATCGAGTAACTTCAGCATAGCAGTGAGTTGATAAGTATTGAGATAACCTCGCCTCTGCTGTTCTTGGAGATAATCTCCAATCCAAAAAGCAATTTCTAGAGGTGGATGATTCATCGTTTTGAGCAGTTGATATTGCTCTTGTGACATCAACGCCTCTAGCTCACTGTTTACTGGCTCTCCTCGAAGATGTAACTTAATAGAAACAGCAAAAGCCACTAACAATCTCAGTGTCGTCACTTTTGCGGTTCGATCTTCTGGCGTATGTTCTTCAATCGCTCCCCAAATCTGCCGAGCAAAATTACGGACGGTATTCACCAAAGTTCCCCAGGCTTTACGACCTTCCCAAAACCGTTCGTAAGCTGTATTTGTCCGAAAAACCAATAGTAAACCTAAGACAATGCTAGGAACAACTCCACTCAAAACTGACAAGGATACAGAAAAACCAAAGTGGTGAAGTATTGAAATAAAAACGCCAAAGACACTGGACAAAAGGACTCTGGGAAGAATAGAGGGAATAACTGACCCTTGTAAACGTAAAGCGACTCGAAACCAGTGATTCTTCTTCCAATCTGTATCATTGCTCAGTTTTGATTTAGCCATATTTGCTCTATCGCATATCGTATCCAAACAAATTGGGGTCAACTTCACCCAAGTTTAAATCATTCAAACCATACTCTTCCCAACGTCGTTCTACCATTGCAGCAACATCTGGATCTGATTCTAAAGTTGCGCCCCATTCATGGTCAGTTTCTGGAGGCATTTTTGTTGTTGCATCAATTCCCATGCGACCACCTAAGCCAATTTTTTCGCTAGCAAAGTCAAGGCTATCAAAGGGTGTATTGGGCAAAATAAAGACATCCCGCACAGGGTCAACTTTAGAACTAATTGCCCAAACAACTTGGCGTGGATCGCGAATATTAATCGTTTTATCAACAACAATCACAAACTTTGTGTAAGTAAATTGTGGTAAAGCACTCCAGAACGCTAGAGCCGCACGTCGTGCTTGTCCGGGGTAGGCTTTATCAATGGAAATAATCGCTGCTTTGTAGCTGAGGGCTTCCATTGGCAGGAAGAAGTCAACAATTTCTGTGACTTGTTGCCGCAGAATCGGAGTATAGATGCGGTTAAGTGCGATCGCCATCATCGCTTCTTCTTTCGGTGGACGTCCACTGAACGTTGTAAGATAAATCGGGTCTTTGCGGTGCGTCATGCAGTGGAAGCGAATCAACGGCGAATCTTCTACCCCACCGTAATACCCCATATGGTCACCGAATGGGCCATCTGGCAGTATTTCCCCTGGCGTAATCGTTCCTTCTAGAACAAATTCCGAATCGGCTGGTACTTCTAGATCTACCGTCTTACATTTAGCTAGCTGAACGCCAGAACCGCCATATAGTCCAGCAAATAGCCATTCTGACAAGTCAACCGGAATCGGTGTCGCGGCTGCCATGATAATTAAGGGGTCAACACCAAGTGCGATCGCAACTTCTAACTTTTTCCCTTGTTCAGCCGCCTTCCGCAAATGCCTTGCACCACCCCGCACAGATAGCCAATGCACCGTCATCGTGTTGCGGGATTGTAGTTGCAGGCGATATACCCCAACATTCGCGGTTCCTGTCTCACAATCTTTCGTAATGACTAACCCCAATGTGACAATCTTCCCGGCATCACCTGGGTAAGGGCGAATCAGTGGTAACTTCGTCAAATCCACATCATCGCCTTGAGTCACGACTTGCTGGCAAGCTGGGAAAAAATCACGTCCTGGCTTGGCTTTCACCACATCAAACAAGATTTTGCCAAACTCTACCGCCTGGGAAATCTTCTTCGGTGGCTTCGGCTGTTGCAGCATCCCCAGTTTCTTACCTAGTTCCTCCAGTTCCTCTGGGTGCTGCATATTCATTGCCCAGCAAATCCGTTCCACCGTACCCATCAGGTTTACCGCTACTGGAAAGGATGCCCCTTTGACATTTTCAAACAACAAGCCTGGGCCACCGCGTTGCAGCATCCGGTTGGAAATCTCCGCAATTTCCAAATCTGGGTCAACTAGAGTTGTAATTCTCCGTAATTGCCCGCGTTCCTCTAGTAGTTTGATGAATCCCCGCAAGTCTCTCGCCATAATTAGATATTAAGAAGTATGAAGCGCCATCTTTATATTATGAGGGGAATCCTAAATATGAGGATCGCCCTCTCTCAGCTCAGGAGTAAATCAGGACAACCATCGCAATCATGTTGGATAACCCCAGTGTGACACCCATTAATGATTCTGCCCTCATTGAGGAAATCAGCTTCTATATTTACCAAGCCATTCTCGAAATCCAGCAGCAGCAGCCTAACTTGCTAAGGGAAAAGTATAGGAACGTTCCGTTGCACAATCCCAAAAATCAGTCTACCTTCCTCGTAAAGCTAAAAGAAGGATTCAGCAAGGCTCAAGACCAGGAAGCACTGATTATAAATGTCCAAAAATTCCTGCAAATCTTACTAGTTTCCAGCTACTTCAAGCTACCAGATTACGATAACTTGATAGAAAAAATTCGTTCTTCAACTCAACACTTAGTCTTGGATAGCTCAACAGATGTTGGACATTCGCAGCAAGTCAAACCATTGACATCAACGCTATCGAGAGCATTACCCGAACCTTCAGAAGGAATTGCTATTTTACTTCTTGATGCGGAAAACTTAAAACTTGACGTTAATACCGAAAAATTCTTGACCGGGGTTTGTGTTTATCCTATTCAAATCAAAGTTGCTTTTGCTAACTGGAGTAAGATGGGTAAGCAAGATGTGGAATTTCATGGACGTGGCTACGAACTCATTCATGTTCCAACGGGGAAAGACAGTGCTGATGTAAAAATGGCAACTGTTGGCTCTTCTATTTTTGTACATTATCCGACAGCAAGAGAAGTTTTAGTTTGTTCGTCTGATGGGGTAATGACTCATTTATGTAACACGCTTCAAACTCATGGTTTAACAGTATATCGAGTTCGTAAGCAAGCAGACAATTTAACAGTATTTAATAGCAAAACAAATCAAACTCAGGTTCTTTCTCTCAAGCCTTCATTAGAAGTTCCCTCGCTGGAGCAAGCAATCAGTCAGCTTAAAGAGTTAATTAAAGTAGAGCAACAAGATACCAACAATCCCTGGGTAAAACTCTCTAAAATTTCCAAATTATTTCACACCAAGTACAAACTAACTATCTCTCAAGTTGTGTCAGCTCATCTTCCAGGAAAGCGAGCTAGAGATATTTTTACCGAAAATAGCAAGGATTTTGTAGTTCATCAGCCTTCAGATGACGCTGAACTGTATCTAACTTTATTTGAAGTTAATCATCCAGATACTGTGAGTCGTCAAAATGAGGTTAAGGAAATTGAGTCAAAAACGAATTCGTTCCCTAGAAAAATCAACTCAAGAGTAGAACTAGAGCAAGCCCTGATAAAACTTTTAACTGAAGTAACTACAAAATCGCCTGGGAGTTACATTGGTCTTTCAACGCTTGGAACTCAGTTTAGTAGACAATATCATCAACCAATTACCAAGATGATGAAAAGTTTACAGTTGAACGGTAATTTTATAAGATTTTTACAGTCTTGTAGTTATTTTAAGCTGAAGCAAACAGGCAAGGAATGGCAAGTTGCGATCGCTCAACCTGAACCTGCTACTTTAAAATGATGCTACTTAATCACAAATTAGTGAAATAATTACCCTTGCTTAACCAGTTCCGCTGAGCAATTCCGATATGCTAGCGTGGAAAAGCCTGATTCAGCCTAGCCAGCCCTTACCCTATATGTCCAGAATCCTTGATTTGATTGTCTCAGGTGGCCCGGTAATGATACCCATCGTCGGGCTGTCTGTTGCGACCTTTGCCTGCGCCTTGGAGCGTGGCTGGTTTTGGTTCCAGTTGTTGAGACAAGAAGATAGAATTGTCCACGATGTTCTGGCTGCGGCGCGGGTTGACTTAGACAAGGCTGCTGCTATTGCCTCTCAAACGCAGGCACTCCCGATTGGTCGCTACCTACTAGCACCACTAAAGCTCAAGAACCCCACCCCTGAAACTTTTCATCTGGCATTAGAAGCCGCTGGTGACAAAGAATTTGTCCGGATGCATAAAGGGGATAAACTTCTAGAAAGTGTGGTTGGGCTTGCACCTTTACTCGGTTTGTTAGGTACCGTAACGGGTTTGATTGTCACGTTTAATAACCTTAATATTGGCGGTGGTGGTGCGAGTGAGAGTGCAACCAAGGCAGCGGCTGGTATTGGTGAGGCTCTGATCACGACAGCCGCTGGTATGATTGTGGCAATCATTGCTTTGTCATTTTTCCGAATTTTCGTTACCTTACAATCGCAACAAATAGACTATTTTTCTGAAGTTGGTAGCGAATTAGAATTAATCTACCGACAAACTTGGTACGAACCATCTTTTCCTAATAAAAGCTCATCTATCAGCGATCAGCTATCGTCTGAATACTAGGTCTTCAGAGTAAAAATAATACCTAAAATCTAGAATCCCAACTTAACACAATGCGCTTCAAATCTAAGCAGAAAAGCTCGCAGATGCCAGAAATTAACCTGGTGCCAATGATGGATGTCATTATGACAATTTTGACATTCTTCATCATTGTGTCCATGACTTTAACAAATCAGCAGAATGCGGTTAATGTGACTCTACCTAGCGCAGGTGAGGGACTCAGTGAGCAGAAAACACCCGATCCACTAGTTGTGAGTATTAACGAGCAGAGACAACTATTTCTAGGGAAGCAACAGATTACTGAAGATCAATTAGCTCAACCAATGCAAGCCTATTTGCAGCAACACCCAGAAGGAGCAGTTGTTTTAAATGCAGACCGTAAATTGCCCTACGAAGAGGTTGTAAAGGTTCTTGGAAAAATGCGGGATATTGGAGGCGATCGCGTTTCTCTGGCAATTGAAAGCTAACTGAGCGATTACCTGTGGTACCGTGCCAAGCATGATCGCATCCACAGCCAACCGAGAACGCTACCAATCAAGTAAGAGGGAAAATCTGACCAAGTAAATGTGTTCCCCAGTACGAGGCGACCTGGTAAGGTTGCTCGCATCGTCTGCAACAATGGGGATTGCCACAGTTGCAGAAATTCCAGCGCACAGGTGGTAAAGAATACCCCTACAGCAGTCCATAAGGGTGAAGGTCGCGGGAAGAGGAGAGCAACCAGTAGAATCCAGAAAATTTCATAGGCAATGCTCCCAAACGAGTCATTTAGCCATTCAGGTGCAGTTCCATGAAACCGAATGGCGTAACCCAAAGGAACAATTACGACGATGCTGATGAGCAAAGCAACCCGGTACTTGAAAGCACGATGAGGCTGAACATGTGGGGAAGCCATTAGCGATTTGATTTGAGAAATGATAGTTTGTCAACTATAGTTTCTTATTGAATCTAACTACGATCAGCCGTCTTCTAGAAACAGGACACTGTTGATGCGCTATGGTGAGCTTCCACTCTTTTGAACCGCAACCTGAACCAATAGAATTAGTTCTACCAACTTACATCACGTTTCAAGCTGCCACTGCCAGTAAATCAGTTTACCTCTGTGCCTACTGCAATACTCCTGAACGCATTGTTGACATCATTCAGCGCACAGTTCAACGACTTGGAGGAATGAGTGTTTGCCAACCCCTTGAATCAGGTAGCTTCTCCCACCAGTTAAGCATTGGAGCGCAACTACCAGGTCTTTCCAGCTCCGATCTCTGGAAAATTCGTACTGCTATCCAAAAATCAGGTGGCATCGTCGAGACAGTTCGCGTCAGCTACTCGATTCGCCGACCGACAAACAGTTCTCCTCAGCGTCCTAAAACTTGTGAAGGCTGCCGCTACTACTACGGCAAAAGCCACGGCAACACCCAACTTATCTGTGCAATGCATTCTTATGGTTCTATCAAGAACACTTGTCTAGATTGGGTAAGTCTAGATGCCTGAACGCAGCCTGAGTTATGAGGATTATCTGTGTACACCAAAACGGATGTGGGCTTCCTGCCGACTTTTTGTGAGCGAAAACATTGTTCGTGATTGCTAGGAATCACGATTTTCAGTGACTATCTTCACGATAATTTAGAGCGCTTTATCACGAAATTGTATTTTTTTACAGCCTAGGATACTCTTATCAGGAGGTGTGCTAGTCAATCAGGGAATAATCATGACACTTTGGAAACAGGCTCAACAACAACCCTTCAATACTTATCGAGACCCCCAGACAGGTCAGTGGACTGTTGTGAATCCATCTCAACCACTTCAGGACATCATTGTTGAAGCACCTGTTTATCGAGACCCGGAAACGGGACGGTGGATAACAGCAAAATCATCCTTACAAAATATCTAGAAGCTGAGAGCTTTGTCTCAGAGCGAACAGGGATGAGAGCAACTGTACGCTTTTAAGAGAGACCTCGACGTTTAAAATACACAAAAGAATAATGCGATCGCATTACGCTTTGCTATCGCATAAACAATTGAGTGAAGTAATAGGTATTGCCTGTGCGCCAAACCCCGATACCTGTTTCTCGATATTCAGGACGCAAGATATTCTCGCGATGACCTGGACTATCCATCCAACCCTGCACTGAGGCGGGGACGGGTTGAGGGATGTTAGTACACATAAACAGATTCTCACCCAGCATGAAGTAGAAAATTATTCCTGCTGAGCGTACCCGTTTCACCATCGTGCTACCCTCCGGACTGGTGTGGCTGAAGAAGTCTTTCTCTGCCATCTCCTGACTATAGTCACGCGCAGCCTGAGCTAATTTTTCATTATTCTGAAGTTCGCTCAAACCCTGCTTTTGACGAATTTCATTAATCCGCTGGCGCACCTGCGCTTCCATTTGCGCTGTTGCAGGAGATTGGGGTGTAGCAAGGGGAGTTGGTGGGGAACTGGAGCGAGTATCGAACTCAGGCAACTCTGAAAGAAATTGGGTGACAGAATCACATCCGGACAAAATCAGGGCAAGTGCCACCCAAACAGACCATCTCATAGGGTACTTAGCTCAGGTTGATTTTTTCATTCTCGCCACTACTGGCTTTCTCGCCTGTGGTGATTGCTTTCACTAAGCCAATCGTGTGGGCAACAAAGCTCGACGGTGCATCCCAGTATTCAGCCTTCTGTACATTGACCTTCAGCAAAGCAATATCGGGTTCATCCAGTCCTTTAGGAAACCAAGCTTGGAGTTGCGGTTTCCACAATTCCTCTATCTTGCTGCGATCTTGTACTAATTGAGCGGTACCTGACATTGAGACATATCGTTGTTTATTGGGTGCTGAGAAACTAACGTTGACTTGTTGATGCTGCTCAACTTCCGTCACTTTATGGGAACTGGCATAGGTGAAGAACCAGACGCTACCATCAGCTTCGATCTCCCCATTCGTTGACATCGGGCGGCTATGCAGAGTCCCGTCCTCGTCTATTGTCGTTAGCATCCCAGTGTCAATGTCTTTGACGAGTTCACGCAGCTTCTTAATTTCTTCGTTGTGATCTATCGAAGTAGTCATCTCTAGTTGCTCTTTATTTTGAGTATGAATATTCTCCTACGACCCGTTGCAATGGCTCGTAAGGCTATATTCAGTGTTAACGTTCATAGGTCTGGATTGCCTAAGTCTAGGGGTGGAGTTCTGCTTGTCTGGGTTTGTTTCCCTAGGGCTAATCTTGGATTTTCAGCCCATATTGATTGCAAAGGGCTAGCAGTTTTTGGGTGAAACGCGATCGCACACTCTCTGGCGATACAATCTCGCAATCCTCCCAATAGGGTGACACCTCTCTAAATAACCAAAAGGTACTCGACACTTCCTTGACTACTTTCCGGATATCTCCCTCCCAGGTATCGCTAATATCCTCTGATTTCATTTCATAAGCACGGGCGAGTCTCTTGTAAAAGTGTAATTGCACTTTTACTAAGTCTTGATTATCTCGCCATTCTCCCTCAGTGGGTATGATGGCTAAGTTTGTAATCCGATCCAACCGCAAAGAGCGATTATGAGCTAGTTCAGGAATATCGAAATTGTCTTCTGTCTGTTCGTTCCAGGTTTCCAGGTAAAACCGCTTTTCCCGAAGTCTGATATGAGCATGGCGAACGATGAACTCCCAAGCTCTATTTTGGGCATCCTGATAGTAGAGGCGAAATGGCTGTCTGTTTTCGATTTGCTGATCGAGCCGAACACGCCAATTTTCAACAGGTTGGCTGATTTGCTGAAGGAGAGACTGACGTTGGAGGGGTTCCAAATTTCCTCGATCCAATACCAATGCAGTCAGTGTTTGAGCTTGAGGGAGATATCCAGAATCAATGAGTAATTTAACCGCTTGTTCGAGAGACTGTACTTGCACTGGAGTTAAGGTGAACCGCTGCCCTACCTCTAGCTGCTGTTTGGCGATCGCTACTATTAAACCTGATGGACTGGGCTTTTTGCCCCAGAGAATGTTTAGACGGGAGGCGATCGCCTCTAACTGCTCCTTTGTTCCTGGCGGAACTGAAAGGGTAAGAGCTTCTTTTTTTCTCGGCATCTCAAATTTATACTTGCACTTTATGGAAAATTATGTCATCTTGGGTTTAGTCTAAATATAGATTACTTCTTTACACAGGCAATCTAACCATGACAGCCTATTCTATTAGTTTTAGACCCGTATACTCTCGTCCTGCTGAGGTACTGCCTGAAGGAATAAACTTGCCTCCAGGTTGGAGTTCCCTCTCGTGGCATCAAGCAGCAACCCTACAGGCACTCCGCGATCCACAGATTGATGTGGTGTTCAATACAGCCATGACTGGAGACGGTAAAAGTTTAGCGGCTTATCTTGCAGCCATGACGAGCCGCACTTACACTTTAGCGACATACCCGACAAATGAGCTAGCACGAGATCAGGAAAAACAGGTGCGCGGTTACAAAGACAAGTTTCAGCCTCACAATAAAAATATTTATGATCCTCAAATCTATCGCTTGAATGCAGCAATTCTTGAGGATTTCATTGAAACAAAAAAGCTGTCTTCAAAACTGGCAGGATTGATTGATCGTTCTGATAACTCAGAAATTCTCCTGACAAACCCTGACATCTTTCACTACATTCATGACTTCCGCTATCTTCGGCGTAACAAGGAGGGTAAAGGAGATAAGGCAGATCGACTGTTTGCAAAGTTTAATATTAATTACCACTTATTTGTCTTTGATGAGTTTCATATTTTCTCTTCTCCTCAAATGACAAACGTGATTAATGCAATTATTTTAATCAAGCATACTTTTCCTGGAAAAAAGTTTCTTTTTCTCTCTGCTACACCCAACAAGTTATTACAAGATTTTTTGTCTAACGCTGGATTGAAGTATCAAATTATTAATCCAGTTGAGCAGAATGCTTATCAGTTCTCACCCGTCGCAGGTTGGCGACAGATTAGTTATCCTATCAATCTAAAATTTCCTCAAAAATTAGAGCCTAACTTGCGTTCTAGTTATGACTGGATTTTAGAGAATGCAGAAAAAACAATTCTGAAATTCTTTTTAGATAATCCTGGAAGCAAAGGAGCAATTATCCTAAATTCAGTTGCTGCTGTTCATAAGCTGCTTTCCGAATTCAAGAATATTTTTAAATTCCACAATCTGAAGGTTCTACCCAATACTGGGTTAACAGGAGAAACTGAAAAATGTAGATCGGTTGAAGAAGCAGATTTACTTCTAGGAACATCCACAATTGATGTAGGTGTGGACTTCAAGATCAATTTCTTGGTGTTTGAAGCAGCAGATGCCGGAAACTTTATCCAACGCTTTGGCAGATTGGGAAGACATGAAGGTTTTGAGACATACCAGGCTTATGCGCTGCTACCCAACTTTATTGTAGAGCGGCTGTTTGAGGCTGATAAGCATCCATTACAAGATGGCGAAACTTACGATCGCATCACCTTTTCTGACGTTATCAGGACTAACTATTCTTCTGTTAATGAGTTTGAGCAGTATCCTAAACGGTGGGGTGGGATTCAATCAGCTTGTGTGTATTTAGAACTAAATAACAATTTTCAGATGAAGCAACAATACCCGGAAGCTGCGGAAAAGTTTGCAACCGATATCAAAAATGTCTTGGGAGTAACTATCGAACAAAAAAAAGCACAGCTTTTTCGCTGTATGAGCGAAAACAAAAAGAAAATCATTGAAGAAGCTCGGAGTTTTCGCGGCAGTAGCCAGCTAAATTGTGCCATTTATGATGTTACGAATCCAGATCAACCAGAACGCGATCGCTTTAAAACCTACAATCTCCCCAGTTTGCTGAGTAACTTTACCTTTATATGGATGCAAGAATCAGAGTTCATCAGCCGACTCAAGGCAGCGGGATTAGCAACAAGCCGCTTCAACAAGGATAAGGTTCTGTGCTACCTGAAGTTAACTGGATATCGAGAGATGCGGGAAAATTGGCAGTTTTACTATTCAGGAGATGACATCAGCGAGATTGCTAAGTCTGGCAAAGTACAGATTCTGAAGGGTTTGGAAGTTTGGCAACCACAGGGTAGTGGACTTAATGATGTTAGCAAAGCTCTGTCTAGGCAAGGTTTAGTGTGCTTCATTTCCGATCGCGATCGCGCCACTATACGAGCCAAGCTAGGATTACCCATCCACTTTCAAGCTTACTCCCTTAGCGATCGCGTAGATGACACAAAGCCGCCCTACACCATTGCTTTTGGTCAGTCTGCGCTGTTGCTAGAAACACTGACTTGGCACTGGAAACCCAGGGAGGATGAAGGATGGATATGCTGAAAAAGTCCGCTACTAGAGGTAAACGGCTATGACTAGAGAAAATCTGCTATCTCGAATTTCTATCGATCCGAATATCTGCTTTGGCAAACCTTGTATTCGAGGACATCGCATTTGGGTTTCTTTGATTCTCGATCTGTTAGCTGGCGGAGCAACAATTGAAGAACTTCTTGAGGAGTATCCAGGTTTAGAGCAAGAGGATATTTTGGCTTGTATTGCCTACGCTGCTGAAGTAACAAGGGATGTCTATGTCGAAATTCCAATTAGGACTTAGAAGGAACCAAGCAAGTGAATATCAAACTTGATGAAAATCTTGGTAGTCTTCGGGTTGCTACATGGTTGCGTCAAGCTGGACATGATGTAGCCACAGTCCGAGAACAAAGTTTGACTTCAGTGCCAGATGAGCAATTGATTGATATCTGTCGCCGTGAAGGTAGATGTTTAGTCACTGTAGATCGGGGATTTGGGAATCGAATGCGGTTCAATCCCCCTGACTATGCAGGAATTGTGGTGATTCGTTTGCCATCTCGCCCCACGTTTGAAGATTGGCGTGAAGCAATAGAGACATTAATTAGTGGGTTAGAGGTAGCAGAAGTTGAAGGGAAGTTGTGGATTATTCAAAGCGGACGTATTCAGGAATATCGACCCAATGAGCCAGAGGATACAGAACAATGAATGAAGATGATCTTTATCAATGGCTACATTCTTCCGATAATGACGATAATGAGACTCCGGCAAAGCCAGAACTGTTGACAATTCGCTTGTTTAAAGAAGCTATTAAAGAGGTTAGTGGGAATGAGAGCGATCGCCTTTTAGACAACTTTTCAGACCATGTCTTACCTAACCTAATTCAGCAGTTAGTTGGAGCAACGGCTAAAGGCGGTCAATTTTTTGATCAAATGGATGCTGAGGTAGCAGCAGGACACAGGAAACCTATTCGTAGAGATAATGCTGGTGATCAATCTCTTGTCGCTCATCTCCTCAATGGTTTCTTTCCCACTTATTGTATTTTGAAGAAACTGAGAACAGAGACACCAGAAACAAATCAAGTCAAACGCTTTTGCGATGATAAGGCAGCTCATCTATTTACTGCGTCTTATCTCCTGCATGACTTTGAGAAATTTCCTGATTATATATCTTGGTTAACTACTCATCAACCTGAAGAACAGCTTAAGGATAAAAAGTGGGCTAATAAAGATAATGCACCAGATTTTGCTCGTGGTTATTTAGCTCAGAAAATTCAGGATTTTGGTATAGACAATTTCTTAGGAGAAGGGTGGCAAAATTCCCTGAATGATATTGTTTGGGTAAGCCATAATGCCGGAGATGGAAGAGATGCTGATTTAGGGCTTGAGAGTCGTGGATTACAAGATTATCAACTAGATGGAAGAACGAGAGGAGTTCTTTCAAACCTTGTCAAACTATCAGATAGATTTGCCTCAGTAGTCAAGCATCCTAGTGATATAGAAAAAGGTAGCCTACCTGATATTATAGGCAATTTGAGTAATCACCAGTTTAAGTTTAGTTATCACACTCTCTCCGATAATCGAGGAGTGCTAACGAATATTCTGAACAATGCTTTAATGGAGGCTCATCTAAGTGAGTTTTATACTCCACTACTATACTTACCGGATGGTGTAGTCTATCTAGCAACGGCTGATGCTCCCGCTATTACAACTGATGATATTCCTGAGCAAGTCATTGCCAAGATTAAGAGTTTTTGTGCAGATAAGCTAAAGCTGAAGCAAACAGGTTTTAGCCGTGATGGTAAAGGATTTAAGTTTGCTGAATACTACTGGCTATTTTTCGATACTGTACAGTTAATGGAAGTCAGTATTGATGCAGCTTGCCGACTAATTCCTAGTACAAAAACATCTTCTGCTAAAAAGCGCAGTGATAGCTTAGTTGCTTTTCAGAAAGAAGGGGATTTGCCAGAAACTCTGAAGGTCGAGTTTGTAGATGATTATCGGATTGATCGTCTTGCAGAGTTTAGCGATATTCTTTGCCGAGGTATTTGGAATGCATGGTGCGATCGCTTTAACAACTGGCAGAAGCAACAACCCAAAGCTAACCGAAAAAGTCCACCCGATTTAGACTTGACTCAGAAACTTGCTGAACACTTGGGTTTATCAGATGAAATCTCTGCTTTAAAAGCTATTCAATCTCTCAAAAAAACAGGTGGTGTTCCCCTAGATTGGTATTACCTAGCAGCAAAGTATCTTCAGCGAAATTTAGGGTTAGATGAAGCCCAAATTCGTGAAAAGATGGCAGAAATGGTTAATTATGCTGCCAGCTTCATACGACCAATCATAGAAGAGTTTATAATTCCGGATGGTTGGAATGATTTACGAAGTTATGTAAGTCAGGTTATTTCCCTACCAACAGGAGCAGTTGTTGCACCAGAAGCTGATTCCTTTTTAGTTGAACTGACGCGATACAATGCTGCCAAGATTAACGGAAGAGGACGTGAAAACGTTTGTGCAATGTCCAGTTCCTCTTACACCGTTACTGAGCAAATGGAGTCAGCAACTTTATTTGCACCCCAGGTTTACAGCAACCGACAGATTTTGTTTAATGCTCAAGCCGCTAAACGTCAAATTTGCTCAATTTGGTCAATTGAAATCATGTTGAGGCAGATTTTGATGAATCAAACCAATGCCACAGGAGGAGACTTTGAGGGTAGGAAGTATCGCTATCTCTATCTCTACCCCACTTATTTCTTTACGCCGGAGACTAACAAATTCCTTCAGAAGGCTTACACCTGGATTGATCGAACTCGATTTGATGCAGACATTCGTAGGCACTTAATCGCAGAAGAGCAAGTTGCCAAGTTCGATATTAAGGATTATCAGCAAGTTGATTCATTATTAATTCAGGAAAACTTGCAGCCTGAAGATGATCGTACCTTCAAACTTAGCTATCCTCCGAATCAACCGCTAACCTTTTTCTTCCTTGCCTTACCACCTGGAAAGGATGCTACAGATACCGAATCTTGGGTTATGCCAACTTGGTTAGCATTAGCATTGCCTCTCATTTTAGATGTGAAAGCAGTTGCCTCAGAATCACCTGTACCACCTTTTATTAGTGGTGCTGATTTTGAACAAACAGTTTTACTGGATGGTGAACATCAAGCGATTCGCTCTCTGATTCATCTAAATCCAAATCTAGTTAATCAGAATTCTACTGAGTTGAGGCAAGTGCAAGATGCTTTCCGCTTAGATAGAATTCTCCCTCGCATATCAGATAAGCGTGAATTTTCACCGCTGAATGCTCTGAGTGCTGTTTACTGTATCCACTTAGAAGTCAACCGGAAGAAAGATGGAAATCCAGATTGGGGTAAGTTAGCGGCTTTAGCTCGTGATTTAGAAACTAACCCTCTGTATGTATTTCATTACCTCAATAAATGGTTACGCAAACAAGAGCGTGATTCTGTACCGATTGCCAAAATTCGTTTGTATTTCAACCTTTACTACTACTTTGACCCTAAAGGAGATGCTGTGAATCAACTGCGAGAACTTACTAAACTCTACCGCCATTTTTATCGAGCTAAGAGTCAATATGCTAAAGCGAATGCAGTGCTGAAACCTATTGATGAGGCTGCTGATGTAATTTTGAAAATTGATAAGGCTTTAGCTAGTGATACTGAATCTCTAACCGATGTTGTTGCAGCACGATTATCAAAGCTAATGAATAATGTCCGACGACGCGCAGCTGAGGGAAAACCTACCCTTGTTTTAGTTGATGGTAAATGGAAGCCCGCTCTAAATTCTGAAGAAGAGCGTCAGGCAATCTACGACTTTGCTGAGTACTTCGTGAGGGAGATTTTTGAGAAAAGCTTTAGAAGCGATCGCGCTCGTTTAGCAGGTACTCAACTCAACTTAATTCGAGACACCTGCGAGTATCTTTACCGCTTAGAAGACGACAAAGAACGTCAGGAACGTAAGCAAGATGAACCGGAAGATGTTCCTGAGATAGACGCTGAAGATGCAGCGTAATCATTGAAATCTTAATTTTTACATAACCACGCAACGGAGTAACCAAAATGACAGCCCTGAAGACAGTTGATTCCAAATTCTTCCATACTGAGATTCCCGCAAAACCGATGGGAAAATATGCTCATTTTCTGACTATTCGGGTGACAGAATCTTATCCATTATTTCAAACTGATGGTGAACTCAATAAAGCAAGGGTAAGGGCTGGAATTGAACATAAGGAAGCGATTAGCCGTTTAGCACTTTTTAAACGCAAGCAGTCTACACCAGAACGTCTGACTGGTCGAGAGTTGCTTCGTAACTACAAAATCGGTGATTGGGAGAAGTGCGACTATAACGTAGATTTCAGCAAAACTACACCTGATTGTGTTCTATATGGTTTTGCGATCGGTGATTCTGGTTCTGAGAAATCTAAGGTTGTAGTGGACACAGCATATTCCATTACTCCATTTGATGATTCTCACTTAAACTTTACCCTCAATGCTCCCTTTGAGAATGGGACAATGAGCCGTCAAGGGGAAGTAACCAGCCGAATTAATAGCCAAGACCATATCTTACCCCAAGTTTTTTTCCCCAGCATTGTGACATTGAAAGACCCTACTGAGGCTGGATTTATCTACGTCTTTAACAATATTCTACGGACACGTCACTATGGAGCGCAAACGACCCGGACTGGTCGAGTTCGTAATGAATTAGTTGGAATTGTTTTTGCTGATGGTGAGATTGTTAGTAATCTGCGTTGGACACAAAAGATATATGACTTGATGAGCAACGCCAATCCCAAGCAAATTAACCCGCCTGATCCTCTTGATGAAGATGATGTTTTATCAGCAGCGAAACAAGCAATTAATGAACTGATGTCTCTAGAATGCATTCCCCATACTGATTTTATTGGTGATGCTTTGACACCTCTGTTGAATGAGGTGAAGTCTATAACTAGCAATGAAAATGATCTGAAAGCAATGTTAGCTCAAGCTAACACTGAATCAACGGCTTATGCTCAGAAATATATTCTCAAGAGCGCTGAAAAAGGCAAGAAGGGCAAAAAAGCTGCGGCTGCAACGGAGTAGATATCATGACTTTTGTTTATCGCTGCCAGCTTGAACTACACGACAGCCTCTATTTCGCAACTCGTGAGATTGGGCGACTGTATGAGACAGAGCCAGTGTTGCACAACTATGCACTTTGTTATGCGCTGGGATTAGTAGATAGCGAAGTTCATCATACCAGTGTCCTCGAAGAGCATTCCTATCGCTACTTTTGCCCCGAACAAGTTCCCAAGTATGAGGAGCATTTAACACCACTCAATCAACAGGGAATTTATATTACTCCAGCGCGATCGCTTTCTCACGCTGCCATTCTCAACACCTGGAAATATGCCAACAACAACTACCACGTTGAGATGGAAAAAACCCAGAAAAACATCCCCAGCTTTGGAAGAGCAAAAGAAATCGCACCAGAAAGCCGCTTTGAGTTCTTTGCCATCTCCCAAAAGCCGCTGAAGTTACCCAGATGGATTCGTTTGGGGAAGTGGGCAAGTAAAGCTGAACTAATCGTTGAAGAACTCCCCAAAGCTAAGCAATCTGAAGGAAGATTTACCTTTCCCTATCCACTCAATCCTCTTGATGTCATGTTTACTAATCGTGTCATTAGCTACGACGTAGTAAATATGCCGCCTGTGAGCTTAATTCGCAATGTGCAATTGCAGGGGCAATATTACTACTTTGATAGTCTCAAAGATCTGAAAATTCCCGCTCAAATGCAGTATCGTTTTCGAGATGTATAAGCAATGCCACACAGCTTAGTCCTTAATCTCGTTCCTGCCTCTCCCATCTATCCCCAGTTCCTCACCGGACGCCATCTCCACGCCCTCTTTCTCAACCTAGTAAGCTACGTCGATCGCACACTGGGCGATCGCCTTCACGAGCAAAAAGAGCAAAAAGCCTTCACTCTCAGCCCCCTTCAAATCGCCAAGCGTCCAACTCGTGACCCCATTTTACAGTGGCAACACAACCAACCGATTCCTGCTGGTACGCCTTGCTGGTGGCGCATTTCTCTGCTTGATGATGCCTTATTTGGTCACCTAAATCAACTTTGGCTCAACCTCAATCCTCAACACCCTTGGCATCTCGGTTCTGCTGATTTGCAGATTACCAGTCTCCTCGGTACGCTTCAATCTACTCAGCCTTGGGCAAATTTTTGCACCTATGCCCAACTCTACGAACAAGCTTCCCAATGCGATCGCCAAATTGAATTTTCCTTCTGTACCCCGACTGCCTTTCGGCAAAGCCAGCATGACTCAGCCCTCCCTACGCGAGAGAGTGTCTTTAACAGTCTGCTCAATCGCTGGAATCAATACAGTGGAATTGAGCTACCCAAAACCTTAATCGAACAGCCCATCTTTCCTAGCTTCTTTGATATTCGCACCGAAATGGTAGCTGACCAACGTAGCAAATTCATTGGCTGTGTGGGAGTTATAAACTTTCGCCTCTTAGGAGACGTTGAACCCCTGGTTATCAAGCAAATCAATGCCCTTGCTGACTTTGCTCTCTATAGTGGTGTCGGTAGAAAGACACCGATGGGGATGGGCATGGTGCGGCGATTGAGTTAGTCTCCATCGCCCTTCATCTTACCCAATCCAAATTCCCATAACGGTAATTATCGGTAGTTCAGCCGCAAAATTACTCTGCTCAATGCTCAAAACTCCGTGCGTCTCCTCTAACAAATCCATGAATGACACTGACTACATTCCTATCGCCGCCGTGAATCAATACGCCTACTGTCCTCATCGCTGCTGGCGGATGTTCTGTGCCGGAGAGTTTACTGACAACCAGTACACCATTGAAGGTACCGGACTGCACGATCGCGTACACACTGTTGGTGAGGGACACCGAGAAGAAACCTGGCAAGTTCGAGCGATTTGGCTCAAATCAGAGCGTTATAAGCTCGTTGGTAAATCTGATTTAATCGAATCCATCGATGGACAGATTTATCCTGTTGAATACAAACGAGGGCGACGAGGCGAATGGGATAATGATGAACTGCAAGTCTGTGCCCAAGCCTTATGCCTGGAGGAAATGAGTGGGAAAACCATCAATCAAGGCTATATCTACTATGCCCACTCTCATCAACGTCAGCCCGTCGAGATGACGATCGCATTACGAGAAAGTACACTTGCCACCATCCAAGCGGTGACAACTTTATTGAACACAGGTCTTGTTCCAAGCGCTGTTTACAGCAAACGTTGTACTGGATGCAGTCTTTACACTCAATGCTTACCCCAAGCTGTCGATAAAGTAGGACGTTACCAGGAAGCTTACTAGAAGGTGTTTTCAAACCCTTCGATCCCCCCCAGCCCCCCTTTTTAAGGGGGGAGAAAACTCTTAAAGTCCCCCTTTTTAAGGGGGATTTAGGGGGATCTGCACTACATAACGAAGCTAACAAAGTTTGAAAACACGCCCTAGGGGGCAAAATGCAGGATTTGCAAGTTAAAAGCGAGGATTCGGAATTCGCCAAAGCGAGAAGTTTGCAAACATACCCCAACTGATTAAGGAGTAAATCATGGGAACCGTTTATGTTACCCAAGACGATGCTTTCATTGGCAAGACTGATGAACGTTTGTATGTGAAAGCGAATCAACAAAAGCTGCTGGATGTGCCTCTCATTAAAGTTGATGGCATCGTGGTGCTGGGACGGGCAACTGTTTCCCCAGCCGTTGTGATGGAACTTTTAGAACGTCACATTCCCTTGAGTTTTCTTACCGGGACTGGACGCTATTTAGGTCGTTTGGAGCCAGAAATGACGAAAAATATATTTGTTCGTAGAGCGCAGTGGCAAGCGGATGGAGAATCTGAACAGGCACTGCATTTGGTCAGAAGCTTTGTCAGAGGTAAGCTGAAAAACTATCGTAATATACTGCTGCGTCGAGAGCGGGAATGTCCTGAAGTGAGTCTGCAATCGGGTATGACTCGGTTAGAGCAAGCACTTGCACCACTGGAGACGACAGCAACAATTAATTCACTGCGAGGTTTAGAAGGCGCAGGCAGCGCTGCCTATTTTGGTAGCTTCAATCAGCTTATCAAAGGCTCAGAGTTTCAGTTTGAAGCCAGACGTCGCCGTCCGCCGACTGATCCAGTGAATGCTTTACTCAGCTTGGGCTATTCGTTGCTCCGTCATGATTTACAATCCGCTGTGAATATAGTTGGCTTTGACCCTTATCTAGGTTATCTACACTTTGAACGATATGGTCGTCCTTCACTAGCGCTGGATGTGATGGAAGAGTTTCGCCCTTTAGTTGTAGATGCGATCGCATTAGCTGCACTGAATAAGCGATCGCTTTCTCCTACTGACTTTACAACGGAACCACTCTCTGGGGCTGTTTCTTTGACTAAGGAAGGACTTCATACTTTTTTGCGATTGTATGAGCAAAAGAAGCAGTCAAAATTCAAGCATCCCGTACTTGGTCGTCAGTGTACCTACCAGGAAGCGTTTGAGATTCAAGCGAGACTCTTGGCGAAGTATTTGATGGGCGAAACCAAGAAGTATCCTCCTCTAGTTCTCAAGTAGAAGTGAGGAGCATAGCGCTTATGTATGTTGTCATTAGCTACGATATTTCAGAGGACAAGCGCCGAACGAAGATTCACTCGCTGCTCAAGTCTTATGGTCAGTGGATGCAGTTTAGTGTGTTTGAATGCGACTTGACTGAGACTCAGTATGCCAAGTTACGAGTACGGCTGAGTAAGTTGATCAAACCTGATCAAGATAGCATCCGCTTTTACTTTCTCTGTTGCGGTTGTCAGAGAAAGGTTGAAAGAATTGGTGGTGAGCCACCTCGTGATGACACGATTTTCTTTGCTGATGGTGGGGGGTAGCGATGTAGGTTCGTTGAGCGCGGAGGGGTAGGTGTTTAGATGGAGCGTAAGCAAAAAATGGCTGAACTTCCTTGTCGAAAAGGGTTTAAATGCGATCGCTCCTCTAACACCATCCGCGCAACTTGTTTTTTGCTTTAATAGCAAGGGTTCCAGTTTATAGTCGCTCAGAATTTACTGGCTAGTGATGGCTTTCAGTGTTAGGATAATTGCAATTCGCGCAACTGCACCTCGAAAACTAAATATTGTAAGCTTTTCCGGTGCCTGCTGTTCCAACGAACATGAATCCCTATCAGGGATTGAAACCTCACCCTTGGGAGGATACCGCAAGCATCGAGAATGTTCCAACGAACATGAATCCCTATCAGGGATTGAAACTTTGAGGGGGTAAATATCCGCTATTATCAGCTAAAGTTCCAACGAACATGAATCCCTATCAGGGATTGAAACGTAATTTGCTTACGGGATATTCCCGCTTCCATTAAGTTCCAACGAACATGAATCCCTATCAGGGATTGAAACCATCTTCATTACCTCACTGCACAGTAGAAAGCACGTTCCAACGAACATGAATCCCTATCAGGGATTGAAACAAACAGCCGGGACTGCTTTTCTGCCACCATTAGGTTCCAACGAACATGAATCCCTATCAGGGATTGAAACGTATTTTTAACAAGTTCATTGGCTTCCTCTGTAAGTTCCAACGAACATGAATCCCTATCAGGGATTGAAACTTCCCCAATGAGTTCGCCGCGAGGGCATACTGGTTCCAACGAACATGAATCCCTATCAGGGATTGAAACAAAACTTCTGGGGAAGAAGTAGGTGTATCAAATAAAAGTTCCAACGAACATGAATCCCTATCAGGGATTGAAACTTGGTCTTAGCCATCAGCTAACCTCCGGTAATTTGTTCCAACGAACATGAATCCCTATCAGGGATTGAAACTAGACAGGTTAAAAGTTTTAGCACAACGAACACGTTCCAACGAACATGAATCCCTATCAGGGATTGAAAGTGATAAGCTAACAAATGCATTTAAAAACTATCTAGGGTAAAGATTTAGATGACTGGCTCAACCCAGGTTCCGTATCTATTACGGGCAGCCCGTGGCGAAGTATTAGACCGTCCGCCCGTATGGATGATGCGGCAAGCAGGGCGTTATATGAAAGCTTATCGGGACTTACGGGATAAATATCCTTCATTTCGCGATCGCTCTGAACGACCAGATGTTGCAATTGAAATCTCGCTGCAACCTTGGAAAGCATTTCAGCCAGATGGGGTGATTTTGTTTTCCGATATTGTGACACCGCTACCCGCCTTAGGCATTGAGATGGATATTGCGGAAGGCAAAGGACCAATTATTGAGTCACCTATCCGCACCCAAGAACAAGTTGATCAACTGCACCCCTTAGAACCCCAAGAATCTCTTCCCTTTATCCAGGAAATCCTCAAGGCATTGCGGCAGGAAGTTGGCAACCAATCAACCGTACTAGGCTTTGTCGGTGCGCCTTGGACATTAGCCGCGTATGCAGTTGAGGGCAAAGGTTCCAAAACCTATTCGGTGATTAAAGGCATGGCGTTCTCAGAACCCGCCATACTCCATCAACTTCTTGGGAAACTAGCAGATGCGATCGCAGTTTACGTCCGCTATCAGATTGACAGTGGCGCCCAAGTTGTCCAAATGTTTGACTCCTGGGCAGGTCAACTCAGTCCTCAAGACTATGAAACTTTTGCCTTACCTTATCAGCAGCGAGTTGTCAAGCAAGTTAAGGAAACGCATCCAGATACACCTCTCATTCTGCTGGTGAGTGGCAGTGCAGGTGTGCTAGAACGGATGGCGCACTCTGGTGTAGATATCGTCAGTTTAGACTGGACGGTTGATATGGCAGAGGCGAGACAGCGATTGGGTTGGGATATGAAAGTACAGGGAAATATGGACCCTGGTGTGCTGTTCGGGTCACAGGAGTTTATCCGCGATCGCGTTCTCGATACCATTCGCAAAGCAGGTAATCGAGGTCATATCTTTAATCTCGGTCATGGCGTTTTACCAGGAACTCCGGAAGACAATGTGCGGTTCTTCTTTGAAACAGCTAAGCAAGCTGACAAATTACTAACCGTTCATGCCTAATCCCTAGGGGGTGTTTTCAAAGTATTTGTTATTGCACTCAAAGCAAGGAAGATCCCCCTCGCATCCCCCTTTTTAAGGGGGACTGGGGGGGATCTGAAGGTTTAAAGACACCCTAATCCAATTAAACGCCTCCCTCGTTCTCCCCATTCGGGTTGAACAAAAGCTGATTATCATTAAAGTTAGTGGTTGCGAGTTCAAGCTTTTGGTGACACGCAAAGCGCTGACTACGCAACCAGAACTCACGAAACAAATCCTTGGATTCGGAAGTCCAAACTATTCAAGCCCCAGTTTTATCCCGCTCGTTAAATCCAAAATCGTCGCCTCCAACATTGAATGAACCCTAAGCGGATTTTTTTGACGGGTGCCAGTGGCTGCATTGGTCACTACATCACCGAAGCGTTGATTCAGGAAACTGATCATGAGTTGTACCTCTTAGTCAGGAACCCAGCCAAACTCGGATTTGACTACGAAGCACGTCCTGGTATCACGATTATCCAAGCTGATTTGCTTGAGATTGAACGCTTTGATAAGTTGCTCAAAACAATGGATGTGGCAATCCTGGCAGCAACAGCTTGGGGAGGACCACAGGAAGCGTTTGATATTAATGTCGTTAAAACAATCCGGTTGATGAACCTGCTCAACCCCAGTATTTGTGAGCAGGTTATTTACTTCTCTACTGCCAGCATTCTGAATCGGAATAACGAATTACTGAAGGAAGCGGGTCAACTGGGTTCTGATTATATTCGTTCCAAGTACGACTGTCTGGGACGATTATCAAAACTAGCGATCGCCCCCAAGATTACCACCCTGTTTCCAACTTTGGTATTAGGGGGAGATAGCAATAAACCCTACTCCGCTGTCTCATCCGGTATTGCTGATGTGGTGAAATGGGTTGACCTAATTCGCTGGTTGAAAGCGGATGCGAGTTTCCACTTCATCCATGCACGAGATATTGCTCAAGTCGTGCGCTACTTGGTTGACCATCCGCCCTCCAAGGACTTAAATCTAGAGGAAGATGCAGTAATACGCGATCGCATGGTTTTAGGCAATCAACGAGTCACGGCAAACCAGGCTGTAGAAGATGTTTGTGCCTATTTAGGGAAAAAAATCCACTTTCGCCTACCCCTGACTATCTGGCTTGCCAACGTCATTATCGTTCTATTCAGAATTCAGGTGGCAGCTTGGGATAGATTTGCGATGAACTATCGGCATTTTACCCATCAAGACGTTGTTAATCCAGGGACATTTGGTTTACCAACCTATTGCCCTACGTTCACGGATGTCCTAAAGATTAGCGGCATTCCTGAAGCTAGGAACTGATAAAAATTACTCAAAGCTGAAAGCTGAAAGCTGACTGCTGAAAGCTACCAACCCCAAGTTCCAGCCCCGCCTTTGAATGGCCCGACAATATCCTTAGTAACCCAACCGCCATAGAAATTTCCTGGCTGTGGCTGCACTTGTTCTCCATCAACGTAACAAGCATCCATCAGGTGAGCATAGAAAGCTAAATAATCTTTGATTGGCGCAAAGGTTGGTGTGGGAGTGGGATAAGCCCAAGCGGCATTGGTGGCTTGTTTGTCACCGACAACGACTGTGTAGTAAATTGCTCTCCCCTTCCACTCACAAAACGACCCTTGAGCGGATTTTATTAAATACTCCATCTTGATGTCTTCAGGAGGAAGGTAGTAAACCGGAGGATGGCTGGTTTCTAGGACACGCTGCCCTCTACGAGTATCGGCAATCGTGATGCCATTGAAGATAATCTGGATAGGTTTCGGTGTTTCCTCTAGTCGGGGTGGACGGGGATAATCCCAGACAGACTCTTGACCAGGTTGGGGTTCAATACGGCGATTCACGCTGATTCATTCTCCTGCTTGCCTCACATTAACTATTGTAAAGGTGAGGCGATCGCCTTTCTCTGTACCTTGAGGGGTGTTCCTTTTTCGGTCGGCTGATAGAGAAGCTGTATCTCAACGGCTTGGATAATCTGGATTGTTAAGCGGTGGCTGTGACTAAAATCTGCACTCCCCCCAGAAAGTGAACCCTATATACTGAAATAACGTGCTATGCTCAAGTCCTTCTCATGACTGCATTTACTATCAGTCTAGAACCAGTAATTCACATAACAGACGAGCAGTTTTATGAACTGTGTCAAGCAAACCCTGATGTGAAGTTTGAGCGGAGTGCAGCCGCAGAGCTTATTGTTATGGCACCCACTGGAGGAGAAACAGGGAGCTACAACTCTGAAATCAACGCTGATTTTGTGATTTGGAATCGCAAAATCCAATTAGGTAAAGTATTTGACTCCTCAACTTGCTTTAAATTGCCCAAAGGTGGTGAACGCTCTCCGGATGTTGCCTGGGTTGCTTTAGAACGGTGGAATACACTGACACGAGAGCAACAGCGAAAATTCCCGCCAATTGCACCAGATTTTGTCCTGGAGCTACTCTCTCCAACTGATAGCCTAGAGAAAACTCAAGCCAAGATGCAGGAGTATATGAATAGTGGTGTGAGATTAGGTTGGTTAGTTGACCGAGACAACCACTATGTAGAGATTTACAGAATCAACCAATCTGTAGAAGTATTAAGAAATCCAGAACAGCTTTCGGGAGAAGATGTCTTACCCGAATTTGTCTTAAATATGGATGTTGTTTGGTAGTAGGTGGTAGGTGATGAACTGATTTTACCTACCACCTACAACCTTCCCCCACCGATAGGGTATTAGACAAGCGTAAAAGCGTTTTCTGTGATGGTATTCGATTGAATCCCTGTTAGTGATGCAAGGAATTCATTGGTATTCGTGACGCTAATCCGAGTGTCATTGCCATCTTGAGTAATGGTGAGCGTACCAAACGTCAGGTTATCGGTTAACCCAATCAAGTCAGTGCCCGCAACAAAGTCAGTGAAGGTATCTTTGCCTTCACCAGTAGCGAGGACGAAGGTATCAATGCCAGTACCTCCAGTTACTTGGTCGTTGCCAGCACCACCACGGAGAATGTCATCGTCAGCACCGCCTGTGAGTTGGTCGTTACCTGTGCCGCCTGTGAGGATGTCTTTACCATCTTCACCGTATAGTTTGTCGTTACCGATACCTCCTTCTAGGGTGTCGTTGCCGCTACCGCCCCAGAGTTCGTCATTACCTGCTTCACCGAATAATTTATCGCTGCCAGCGTTGCCGAAGAGGTTGTCGTTCTTATCGCCTGCATTGATTTCGTCGCGCTTGTCTGTACCGTTAAGGGTGTCATTGCCTGAAGTGCCGTTGATGACGTTCACAACAGGATTGACGGTGAGGCTAACGGTTCCGGCGTTGGAGGTAGCGCCTTGATTGTCTTGAACAGTATAGGTGAAGCTATCGCTGCCGAAAAATTCCAGATTCGGAGTATAGGTGAGTGTGCCATCTTCATTGACTAAGATGGTGCCGTTGCTAGGGGCAGTTGCGATCGCCAATGTCTCCGACACAATGGTAGTATTGCTATTAGCATCGGTGTCGTTGGCTAAAACTGAGATAGTTACCGCTGTATCTTCGTTAGTTGTAGCTGTGTCATTGTTGGCGACAGGAGCGCTATTCGCTTGCGGTAGGGTAAAGCGGGCTACCAATGGGTCGTGGTCGCTGACTTGATCTGCAAACTCGGCATTGAGATGTACGATATCAATCTCTGCTGCGGCTGTTGTGCTGAGATTGTCGCTAACTAAAATGTGGTCGAGTGCTTGGGAGTTGCCTTCAAAAACGTAGGTATATTGTTCATTGAGTGGCAACGTGTCAACCAGGTTCGTCAAGTCGTCCCCTTTTAAAGTAGCTAGGGGATTTGAGAACTGAAAGTCATTCAGGTCGCCCATTACTACGACATTCGCATTGGGGTCTTCGGCTAAGATGCTTTCTACAAAGTTGTTAACAATCTCAGCTTGCTGTAAGCGTTGAGCTTCTGAGGTTAGTGTTGGCGGTTGGTTGCTGCCAAATAGAGGTTGGTCGCCACCTTTAGAGTTGAAGTGGTTGCCGATGACAAAGACACTGTTGCCGTTGAAGACAAACTCGCCTACCAAAGGTTTGCGGCTGTTGGCAAAGGCATCGCCATCGGAGAGGTCGGTGTCAATAATTCGACCGGGACTCGCGGAAAGTTCTGGACCCTCTTCACCACTGCTTACTGTGGTGTTGGTTGTGGAGGTACCGCCGGGAGTATCTACAAAGTCAACACGCTCAGGATTGAAGAGGAAGCCGACACGGATATTGCCCCCAGGCTGACCACCATCTTGGTCGTCTACTGGATTAACCTGACGGTATTCGTAAGTTGGGCCACCTGCGGCTGCGATCGCATCAATTAAAGTTTGATAAGTTAGGTCAGCATCAACAACACTGTCATTTGTTGCCCCGTTGTTGTCCTGGATTTCCTCTAAGCTGATGATGTCAGGTGATTGGAGATTGTTGACAATGATATTGGCAAGGCTTGCGAATTTGGTACTGCCATCACTGGGGTCAAGATTCTCAACGTTGAAGCTAGCAACTGTTAATTGGTCTTCAGTTCCAGTTAAGGTGGTCGTCTCCCGCGTCAAACCGCCAGAAGTGACGCTGGGTAAGGATGAGGTATTCAGCAGCTTGTAGTTACCAAAGCTGTAGTCAATCACGCCTGTAATCGCGCCACTGAACTTGTCACCTACATTTACCTGGGGTTCTGAGGAAACCAACACGTCATCAATAATGATGCGTTCTGGATTAAAGTCACCCGGTTGGATAATGATGCCACCACGCGGCGTAAGGGTAGTAGCATTTGCCCCATTGTCAGCAACCACAGGAATTTCACCAAAATCGCTGGTAGGACCAACAGCAACCGCGTTGTTCACCTGCACTAGCATTCCTTCCACACTTTCGTAGAAGTCGATGCCGTCTTGGGCTGGGTCGAAGGCGCTAAACTGGTCGTTGTCAATCACTTGAGTGGGAATGGCGCGTCCACCATTACCCAAAATTGTCGCAACGGGTAAAGGATTGCCACTAGAGAGTTTATTAATCGTCAGGCTTCCCCCAATTTGGGTGATAGAAAGATTCCCACTACTAGCACCGCCGGAAGTGAACTCGCTGACTGTACCGCTAACCAAGATTGAGTCACCAACGATAACAGTAGGTGCTGCGGAGGTAAAGACAAAAATCCCTTCTGATGTTGCATCATTGGCATCAAGATTGGGGTCTTGCAAATAAAAGCCATTAGAACGAACAGCGGTGACAATCCCAGGTACGTTGGTAACGGTTTGTCCGGCGAAGGATGAGGTATGAGCAGCACCTTGAATATCGTAGATGCGGGTAGTTCCGGCTGTGGTGTCGTCGTCTGTTACGGTGAGGCTGGTTGTACCACTGGTAAAGTTAGTGGCAGAGGCGGTTAAGGTTACGGTTTGTGAGCCATCTGCGATCGCATCATCAATTGCAGTAACATCAAACGTAGTTGATGTCTGATTCGCCGCAATCGTCACAGTAGCAGCAACGGTTGCCTCGCTGGTATCACTGCTTGCCAAGGTGACGGTGAGAGATTGGCTTATATCTCCGGTGCGGGTAACTGTGCCAGTAGCAGCAGCTTCACCTGCGGCTTCTGAGAAGGAGGCAGGGGCAATACTCAAGCTAAGGGATGGGGTTGAGTTATCACCGACTGTAAATGAACCAGACGGTTGTGTAAATCGGGTAGTGTCGTTGACTGTCCAGTTAGCTGAGTTGCTGATTTTCTCTAGTAATTCTGCCTTGGTTCCAGACGTGCCGTTGCTGATGTTGTAGATTGCGTTATCAACTTCTGGAATAGATACGGCTGTTAAGCCATTCGTTAAACCAGGTGGCAATGCCGAGGTGTTGGAGTTAGTTGCATCAGTTGCCCACCCTGAACCGTCACTGTTTACCGCATAAATAAAGGTCGGACTGCTTGCTGTGCCTTGGTAGGCAAGAATTTGATCACCATCAGCCGAAAATGCCACACTACTGAGGTTGGGAGTGATAATAGTTCCTGCTGTAAGATCTGTGCCAGCTGTCCAAGTATAGGTTCCCTCGCCACTTCTAAAGCCACCACTGCTAAGCCAGCCATTATCTGTAAACGAAATACTCGTTCCAGAGCCAACATCCGTTAGTAATACAAAACTAAACTCATCAGGATTATCAAAGTTAAAACCAGTAATAGCGATGTCACCAGCCGAGAGCGTTGTGGGAGCCATGAAAATTTCCTTGCGGTAGTTGTTGGAGTGTTTAAGTTACTGAGATGCGATCGCTTTTTTCCGCAGAGTTTTAGCTAGCTCCGGATTGAATTTCCAGACCTAGTTATTAGCACTGCTTATTGAGATTGGATCAGCTTGAAGGAGGCGCTTACAAGACTTTAGGGAGTGTTAACTCATGCTTAATAAAATCGCTGACCTAGTTGCCAGATATCACTGAAGTTCTAAGACAATTTTTCTCAAGACTCGGCGCAGTAGCTTTAAACACATCAGTCATCCAAAAAAAAGCGATCGCTGTTCAACATCATTAGTTGGTGCTGTATCTAAGAGCAAAATGAGCAGCGGGATAGAGGCGCTTGTTTACAAGAGCCATATTTGAAAGTACACGCTAGATGTTAAGGATTGACGAGTATTTCCTCAAGGAAATGTTAAATAAGCTACAGACATATTACTTGGTCTTTTAACTTGCTACCCCATTCGCTGTAGGAACTTTGCTGTTCACTGCTAGTGGGTAGTAGTTCACACATCTGACTTTGAGTACAGGCGTTTCACCTACCCAGCAGGAAATAATGAAGCTGGCGATCGCAATTCAAGAGACACTTGCTCACAAGTTTGGCAGTTCATGGAAATCGAATCCGTACCCGTTACTATTACCTTATTTCTGATCTCCGTCTTGGTCATTGCCGTCGCTGGAACTAGGATGGCAAGAATTGCTGACCGTTTAGCCGACGCAACGGGACTGGGTGAAGCCTTTGTCGGGGCACTGTTTTTGGGTGGTAGTACGTCTTTAGCGGGGATTGTCACTTCTATAACCGCTGCGGCTCAGAATCATCCAGAACTCGCCGTCAGTAACGCTTTGGGTGGGATTGCCGCTCAAACGATGTTTTTGGGCGTAGCAGATATGGTGTATCGCAAAGCCAATTTAGAACACGCGGCGGCTTCTGTCGCGACTCTCGTGCAAGCTACGCTTCTAGTGACGTTGTTGGCAATTCCCTTGATGGCGATGGCAGGCCCAGACATCAGTGTACTGGGCGTGCATCCAGCCTCTTTAATCATCCCTATTGCCTATTTTTTAGGGTTGCGCCTGGTTTCTGAGGCACAAAAAATGCCAATGTGGGGTCCACGGCAAACGGATGAAACACGAGTTGAGGAAGTGGTTATAGACAACAAATCTGAGCAATCTGAATTGACCCGTTTGTGGTTACAGTTTGCCATGTTAGCCGCGATTGTTGCGATCGCAGGTTACAGTGTCGGCACGGCTGGGGTATCTCTTTCGGTTCAGACTGGTCTTTCGGAGTCACTTGTTGGTGGGCTATTTACAGCATTATCCAATTCCCTACCGGAACTTGTAACAATAATTGCCGCTGTTCGCCAAGGTGCATTGACTCTCGCTGTAGGAGGTGCGATCGGGGGGAATAGCTTTGATGTGATGCTACTCGCTTTCTCAGATTTTGCTTATCGCCAGGGTTCAATCTATCACGCTTTAGCGGCTCGACAGGTTTTTGTTGTCGCCTTAACTATTCTGATGACAGGCATCTTATTATTGGGCTTGTTGCGGCGAGAGAAGCATGGAATTGGAAATATTGGCTTTGAGAGTGTTCTGGTGCTGCTTTTATATCTAGGTGGTTTCTCGTTGCTATTTTTCCAAACCTAATCTGAAAATAGGTGGTAGGTGGTATTCAACAACAATGCCGTTCCAGCCTTTTGATTAACTCGGAAGCAGAGATAAATTTACCAGCTTGAGGTGGGGGAGGATGAGTGAGTTCTAGAGGATGAATGAATGTGGTGATTGGTGTAAGAGTCATTCGCCTAATCTTTGAAAAGATAGATGCTTAATCGGTCAATGTAACGTTGAATACATAATTAGCCCTCATCATCCCGTCTCAGGATGTATGTATGTCACAAGAAACAATGCCGACCGCTATCAAGGCATCTGACGCACCGACAAGAACCAAGCCCTCAAACTATCCTGAACCGTTCGCGTCGCGTATGGTGGGCAGGGAAAAGCGCCCACTTGGCGACCTGTTTGGCCTCACGAACTTTGGTGTCAACCTCACACGCTTGGCTCCCAATGCCGTTTCCGCCCTGCGTCACGCCCATAGCAAGCAAGACGAGTTCATCTACATTTTGCAGGGCTGTCCAACACTACACACGGACGAAGGTCGCACACAACTCTCTCCGGGCATGTGCGCGGGCTTCAAAGCCGGCACTGGCAACGGACACCATCTGATCAACGAAACCTCAGAAGATGTGCTGTACCTCGAAATCGGGGACAGAACACCAGGAGACGAAGGCAGCTATCCCGATGATGACCTCAAAGCTCTGCTGGAGGATGGCTTGTGGAAATTTGTCCACAAAGACGGCACACCGTACTAAACCCCCTCACTTCCCAAACGGCTGACCCCACCGCTCCCAGTTCTCCTTTACGTTTGACCGCAACTTGGTATCAGACTTGCTTTGAGGCATTGTGTTGAATTTCCCTTAATAGCCACTGATTTTGTACTGAAAAATTAGGCGGAAATCTTTCTAGGCTGTAATTTTTACCAAAGTTTCAACCCTATATAGCGGTTTCCTAGAGAGATGAGGTACAGCGGAAGGTGTGTGAAACAAGAGGCTCAGCCAGGAAAACCAAAAAGCTGATGGCTGACGGCTTTCTGCTATATACGGCGGCTCATTGGGGCTTTCCTACTTTTACCTTTTGAAGTGTACTGTTAATACTGGCTTTATACTGTTCATCCTGTCGCACAATCAGGCGCCGTAACGAAAAAATAGCTGGGTTGACTTCAACAAAAGGGCGATCGCGATCGTTTTCATATATTTCTTGCTCATTCTCGTTCATCTCAATATCTTGCTGAACGACTTTGACGAGAACAAAGTGTCTGAGTGCAGCACGAATCAGCGGTTTAAAAGGTGCGAGAATCTTAGGAATTTTGACTTTGGAAAAAAATAGTCCAAACGACTGGCTTTCTGTGTTACTAGCTGGAAGTCGCAGTAGGTAGACGTGGGAAATGTCACCTAAGCTACTAGTGAGGTTAGGGTATGGGTAGCGGACGGTGATTTGTCCCGTTGTTTCCTTAACACCCCACTTGCTCAAGCCGAATAACGATGCTAATGGGTTTTGATAAGCAACGTCATACTGTGCCTGCATCATCTCTGGCGATTCTTGAATCTTTACCAGCTTGGTATCGTACCAAACCTGATACTTCCGGTGTAAATAACCGTGGAACAAATCAATCGCATTCTCATTGCAGATCGAGAAGTGCGATCCGAAGCTAACTTCTAACCGAACCAGAAACCAATCGTCATCACCATATTCAGGAATATCAATGATTGCTCTCTCAGATGCAAGGGCGGGATCGCCAGGGAAAACCCACACCAATCCATACCGTTCTTGCACCGGATAACTGCGAACACTAGCTTTTGGAAGCTTTTGTCCTTGAGTTAGGTAAGGAATTGCCACACACTCACCACTCTTGCCCTCAAACTCCCAACCGTGATAGGGACACACAAGATGACAGCCGTTGACGACACCTTTGTGCAAAGCCACACCCTTATGAGGGCAAGCATCGTCAAGGATGCGAATCTGTCCCGTTTCATCCCGAAAGATTGCCAGAGGTTGGTTCCAAAACTTTGCCGTCAGAATTTTCCCAGGCTTGAGTTTGTCTACACGAGCGATCGCATACCAATGATTCGGGTTAGCTTCTGCTTCTCTTGCAGCTATGTAAATTGTCTGGCTTCTTTGAGCTGTCTCAAGTTCCACGCGAACTCCTCTAACCTTTTGCCCAAATACTACCAGAACTTAAAGCTCCAACAGTAGGTTAATACTCGAATGGCAATAGAACAGGGAAGCTGGGGCAGAAATTACTCCTATATTTCCGCTCATCCCAGATCTCCCAGCCCCTATCTAATACTCCTTCGTTCCGTAGGGACTTGAGCCATCAGGCATAATCGCTAGGCGTAAGTCAGCACCACTTGTATTTGTACCCTGCATGACAGCTTTGTGGAGATTGGCGTAACGCAAGTTAGCCTTACTAAAATTTGCCCCAGTTAAATTTGTTTCTGTTAGGTGTGTTCCATACAAACTTGCACCAGTTAAGTCAGCTTTTTCTATTTTTGCACCTGTCAGATCAGCATCTCTAAGCTCAGCATGATGGAGGTTGGCGTTGCTTAAATCAGCGTAAATCATGCTAATGTTCATCATTTGAGCATTCGTGAAATTCGCCCCTTTGAGGCTGCTCTTTTTCAAGTCAGCTCCCTGTAAGTCAGCACCTTTCAAGTTAGCCTTGTCCAGGCGTACACCACTCATTTTTGCATCTTCTAAGATAGTATTCGTGAGGTTGGCGTTAGAAAGATTTGTATTTCTAAAGTCTGCCCCAGTCAAGTCAAGCCCGCTGAGATTCAGATTGCTAAGGTCACAACCTGCACATTTCTTGGTTTTGACAATCTTTTCAACATCTACTTGCTTGACTTTTAAGGGACGAATAACTTGCTGAGCCAATGTATCAGGTTTGGGTAGCGATATACCAAGCTTTTCAATGATTGAAAGACGAATTGCAAGCGGTAGGGTGACTGCTGTAAGGAGCATTGCGATACTCAAGAAAATTTTTGTATTCATGGTAAATAAATTGGTAGATTTCGTTTGTCACACAAAGTCGCAGCAAATCTAGAGAAGCTGGGTAACTACTTCCTCTTACTTTCATTTCAATTTTTTATTCGTGAAAATAATAAAAGCCTAGTTTAAGTATTGAGAAACTTCCTCAATCGCTTTAAATTTAGCTGCTATCAAATCACCATTGAACATAAGATAACACTCAATTTTGTAGCTAATATAAATCTCTCAAGGATATATATAAAAAGTCTGTAAAAATGAGGGGATTTTTCCTGATATTTATTACCAAGGAATAAAAACATTTATGATTAATATTCGTTAATAAACTCTTTTGGAAACATACAAAAATCCCCCATTGCTGGGGGCGGTGCCTATTGGTGTCTAGGCAATTTAGATGCATATCAGCTTAGTCTGAGGGCTGATCCGAGAAGTATCAATTGATAGTTGTTATACTCCCACTAGATCACGAGATTCTGCACCAACGAGTTGTTGAGCGATCGCCATTCGTACTTCCAACTTCGCCACGCTAAACTGGTTACGCAGATATTCTAAATGTGCGATCGCACTTCCCTTCTCAGACATCAAGCGCATCATCGTATTCTGTGCCGTTTGGTATTCTTGATCAACGCAGAGCAATTCAAAACGCCGTCCCCGACGCTGATTGTCATTCTTCAAGCCTTGCTCAAACGCCGCGACTCGGTCAGCATTGCCTTCCAGTCGGGCGATGTGTTGCCCAACGGCAGCAATTTGCGAGTCTAATTCATTAACAACTTGTGCCGCTTGTGCGATCGCGGCAGGGTACTGACTCATTTTCATGTTTATCTTCCAATAAGAAAAGTATTTGTAAGGACACGCTGGGTGTCCTTGTTGTTCGGTGTCGAGGAGATTGTTTGGACTACGCTACTAATTCTGAGCGTTGTGCATTCACACTCACCGTTGGCATATCGATGGGAATCTGTGGCAGTTGAGGGGATGTTTTCTCTAAAACTTTGACTTCAATGTTGACAGCCACTAGATAAGAACCCGTTTCATCTCCCACAGCTTCAGCAATCAACTTGGCAAAATCTGGGCGTCCAGATGTAATTGGCTCACGTAAGGTGTACTGCTCCCATTCGTACTCGGCATTGGGGTTGATGCTGAGAATGTAGTGCTTCGTCATGGGGGTAAAAACCTTGTATTTTCAAGGGGTTCAGGCTTCAACAACAGTCAAATCCTACCTCTCTATTATAGTATTTATGTACTACTTTTGGGAGTGAACACCTCGACCATCTCGCGAGGATTGTAGAGGTAGAGTGTTGTTAAACCAGACCTCTTGCTGAGGCAAGGGAATCGAAATCCCCGCTTCGTCTAAAGCCCCCTTCAGCCGTCGGCGAAACTCCCGCGCCACTTCCCATTGCTTCAAAGGCTGAGTTTTAATCCACACTCGAATCGTCACGCCTCGACTACCAAAATCATCTACCCCTAAGACTTCTGGTTTATCGAGGATTTGTTCGCGCCAATGTTCGTCGCGAGTCATTTCTTGGGCGACGTTATTAATCAGCGCTAGCGCCTTATCCACATCCGTGTGGTAAGCCACAGGAATATTTAAGTCTGCTCGTGACCAATTACTGGAGAGATTGGCAATGATCTTAATTTCACTATTTGGAATCGTGATTAATCGTCCCTCAGCATCGCGCAACTGAGTAATCCGCAGATTCATGTTTTCCACCAAACCACCCACGTTTGCCACGTTGATTACATCCCCGACCGCGTACTGGTCTTCCAGGATGATGAAAAAGCCGTTGATTGCATCTTTAATCAAACTTTGCGAAGCCAAAGACACAGCAACTCCAATTAGCCCTGCACCAGCAAGCAAAGGCCCAATATTAACACCAATTACTGAAAGAGCCACTAGAGTTCCAACTGCAATCCAAGTAACTGTGACAATACTCTTAGCCACACCAGAAACCGTTGAGACTCGCAGTTGTACGCGCCGATTGGATTCTGGAGTTAGTAGGTAATTACTGGCAAGTACTGAGGAAAACCGATCAATTAAGGCATAGCTCAGACGAGTAACCATATAAGTTGCCAATCCAACAATGCCTATTCGTAGAGGAAACCGTAGCCCGGTAATAATTAAAATCTGTATCATCCGGGTGTAAGGAAACAGCCCCAAAATAAATAAAGTTCCCCCTGCCAAAATTACCGCTTGAGCTAGCTGGAAAAACCGATGCTGAACTTCTTTGACATTCCATTGTTGCTGTTGAGTTAGCTGAGTTGATATAGGCTGTGTGGGGGACGACTCAGCATGGGCTAGCTGGTCTTTCGAGCGCTTTGATCGACGTTCCCAATAGGAGATTGCCAAGATAGCGACAACCATCGCTACACCAGTGCCAGCCGCTACTCCGGCTTGACGACTCAGAAACTCTGATTGCCGTTCCTGCTTCGCTCGTCTTAGCCCTTCTTCTAGCTCTTGAACCAGTTCTTCAGCTCTAGTATCAATATCAACGCCTTTGAGATTGGCATCTTGGTCAGTAACGCTCATCAGGCGGACTTGCCTATCTCCGACAGAGACGTAGATATCGGGTATCTGTCCTTCTGTTTCTTGACGAACCTCTAATTGAGCGGAATCGTTTTTGAAGTAAGTGCTACTAATATCGCTCAATCGCTGATCAATATCTTCAATTCGGCTGTTTAAATCAGATTTAGGAGAGGCGATTTCAAATAGGCAACGACCATCAAGCCGGATACAACCGGGAACTACCTGATTGTTTTGGTCTTGATTCAGTAGGTTGGGAGTTTGCAAGTTCAAATCTTGGATTGATGGAAGCTGAGCCTTTACAGGCAACACAGCGCAGCATGTAAAAGCGATCGCTCCAGCAATAGTCCAAGATAAAAAGCGTATTTTTAACATACTGTTGAATCAAGAAGTCAAGAGATCAGTCGCAATAAACATTACTTAAGTCATGGCTGTTAGGAGTTAGTGGTTAGTAGTCTCTAATTTTTCTACTATCAGCCTTTTGTAAATGTTTATTACACCCACCTACTTAACAAGGGATTCTTGCTGCTTATCGTCCATCAAAAGAAAGACATTATTTTCAGTAAGCCGCAAACTTTACTCGGTTTATTACGCTTAAACTTACGTCCTTGAGTACTTGTCAGCCTCTGTTTTCACCTCCCTCTTCGGTCAGATGGAGTAATCTAGTTAAGACTGCGATGCAAATTTTTGTTCAAAAGTACAATTCATGACTGCAACTGTTACTCAGCTCAAGCACGAAGTTAAAGACCTTTCTCTCGCTCCACTAGGCAAACAACGGATTGAGTGGGCTGGGAGAGAAATGCCGGTTCTACGGCAAATTCAGGAACGTTTTGCTCAAGAGAAGCCGTTTGAAGGCATTCGTTTGGTTGCCTGCTGCCACGTTACCACCGAAACGGCTCATTTAGCGATCGCTCTCAAAAATGGTGGTGCTGAAGCGGTTCTGATTGCCAGCAATCCCCTCTCTACACAAGATGATGTTGCCGCTTGCTTAGTGGTTGATTATGGCATCCCCGTATTTGCCCTGAAAGGCGAAGATGCTGAAACCTACACTCGGCACGTTGAAATTGCCCTCGACCACCGTCCTAACATCATCATTGATGACGGTAGTGATGTCGTTGCCAGTCTGGTGCAGCACCGCAAAGAGCAAATTGCTGACCTCATTGGCACCACAGAAGAAACCACCACTGGGATTGTCCGTCTCCGGGCGATGTTCAATGATGGGGTTTTGAGCTTCCCCGCGATGAACGTCAACGACGCTGACACCAAGCACTTCTTTGATAACCGCTATGGTACAGGTCAATCGACCCTTGACGGCATCATCCGGGCAACTAACGTCTTGCTTGCTGGTAAAACGATTGTAGTTGCAGGTTATGGCTGGTGCGGTAAAGGTGTTGCCCTCCGCGCACGGGGCATGGGTGCTAACGTCATTGTCACCGAAATTGACCCGACAAAAGCGATCGAAGCGGTGATGGACGGGTTCCGAGTCATGCCGATGGCAGAAGCTGCACCCCAAGGTGACTTGTTTATCACCGTCACTGGTAACAAGCACGTCATTCGCGGCGAGCATTTCGATGCTATGAAAGACGGAGCAATGGTTTGTAACTCCGGTCACTTCGACATCGAAATCGACCTCAAGTCTCTGGGGGCAAAAGCAACAGAAGTCAAAGAAGCAAGAACATTCACCCAGGAATATCAACTCTCAAACGGTAAATCCGTCATCGTACTAGGCGAAGGACGTTTGGTTAACCTGGCAGCGGCTGAAGGACACCCCAGTGCTGTAATGGATATGAGCTTCGCGAACCAAGCTTTGGCTTGTGAGTACCTGGTGAAAAATAAAGGGAATTTGGAACCGGGAATTCACTCTATCCCTGTTGAGGTAGACAAAGAAATTGCACGGCTGAAGTTGCAGGCGATGGGAGTCAAGATTGACAGCTTGACTCCAGAACAAACTGAGTACATCAACTCTTGGACTTCCGGAACCTAGAATCAGGACGGGTGGGCGATGCCCACCCTTCTATCCTCAACAAAAATGAAGATTTTATCGGCTTGAGCTAGTCATTTACAAACTTGTGATGGAGAATGCCCGGACTTTAACGAAATGGAGTCCGGGGAGTGTCAACAACCGATTCTTTCTATTGGTTAGCATTTGCAGTATTGACTCGGTATTGGGTGGCATTACAGTACTCAACGTTTTTTAAGTGTAATGGCTAAACTCTCTGTAGAATTACAACGCTATTTTTTCGAGGAAGAACGCTCTCCCCAGGTAACTTTGACTGAAATTCTGCAACTAGCAGGGGAGAGAATTTTTGGTTTTTTGTTCGTTATCCTGTCTCTACCTTCAGCGTTACCCGTTCCTGCTCCTGGTTACTCTGTCCCTTTTGGAATAGCTCTTTTTCTATTGGCTTTGCAGCTCATTTCCGGTGCTAAACTCCCCTGGTTACCCCAGAAGATTAGTAAACATCCGATTGAACTCAAGCAAGTGCAGGGAGTTCTGAAGGCGGGGCTACCTTGGTTGCGGCGGATTGAGGTGATCTCTCGTCCTCGTCTGAGCTATATTTGCAACAGTTTGCCAGGACGGGTAACGATTGGAATTGCGATCGCGTTGATGGGCATTTCGATGATGATTCCCATTCCGGGTACAAATACCCTGCCTGCTATGGGCATTTTTGTCACAGGCTTTGGCTTAATGGAGGATGACGGCGCGATCAGTTTGGGTGGTTTAGTCTTGTGTTTGATCGGTGGCATCCTTACCACTTCAATCCTGATTGCTATCTTAGTGGGTGGTACAAGTCTACTGGATCTGATCAAAGGTTGGCTGCGCTAGAAGTATTCAATCTTTGAATTAAAATAACACCTAACCTAATACCCAGCACCCACTTATGCAGGAATGGATACTTAACACGATGAATTCCCTCGGTTACTGGGGAATTGGGCTACTGATGTTCGCGGAAAATCTATTTCCTCCTATCCCTTCAGAACTAATCATGCCCTTGGCAGGATTTACAGTATCAAAGGGCAATATGAACTTCTCGCTTGCCGTTTTGGCGGGAGTCGTCGGCACTATCCTAGGAGCATTGCCTTGGTACTACGCAGGTAAACTCTTGGGTGAGGAGCGCTTGAAGCATTTAGCTGACAAGTACGGGAAGTGGATTACAGTATCCAGCCAGGATATTGATAAAGCAACGCGATGGTTTAGTCGGTACGGCAACAAAGCTGTGTTGTTTGGTCGTCTTGTGCCAGGAATTCGTACCTTAATCTCGCTGCCAGCAGGTCTTAGTGAGATGCCCCTAGTGCCCTTTCTCATCTACTCAACACTCGGCACTACTGCATGGGTGATGCTACTAACCTTCTTGGGCTTCCAACTGGGTGAGAAATATGAGCTTGTAGAGGAGTACCTTGGCCCTGTTTCTAAAGTTGTGCTGCTTATTCTAATTGTTGGGTTTATTGCTTGGGTTGTGATTAAACAGCGAAAGGCAAAACGCAGAACATAACTCATCCCCTGCTTTCTCATAGGGGGGATACAAGTATTATTTGTTATTGGTTGTTGGTCGGAAACTAATTTTTAACAAACAACTAATAACAAATAACTAATAACAAACTTTACACTTTTCAAGGGGTATCACAAAAGCTGGTCACTCGCCCACATCTAACTCGTAAGTTCATCACCACTGAACCGTTAGGGAAAAGTGGTGAAGGAGGCGAACAAAAGGTTTGGGATGCTGTCCGAGAGGTTTTTGCAGATAGAGAATGTATTGGCTACTGGCGCTACCCAATTTTTTCTAAGGTGGGAAAGTCTCGGAAAGAGCCTGATATTCTGATTGTTGACTCTTCGCTGGGTTTGATTGTCATTGAAATTAAGTCTGTGACAATTGACCAGATTTTAGCGATCGCAGGTCATCGTTGGGAGTTCCAAAACTTCTACACCACCAGCAGCAACCCTTACGAGCAAGCGGAAAATCAACTATTTGCTTTGCTCGGATATTGCGATCGCGAACCGAGTCTCCGCAGAAAAGTACCAGGTCGTGCCCTAGTTTGCTTACCTTTAATTACAGAAGAACAATGGTACGAGAGTGGGTTTTACCAACTCCCTAGCTGTCCCCCCATTATTTTTCAAGACCAACTTGACACTCCCAAGCATGGGAAGCCAACTAAACAATCAACAACCAATAACCAACAATTAACTCACAACTCCCTACTACAGCAGATTGAGCAAACGACTCCAATTATTAAAGGGTGCAATCTAACGAGTGAACAGTGGAAGTTGTTGCAAGCTGTGGTTAGCGGTACCCCTGTTTACCGCACAAAGCGTTCTGTTTCCGTAGGGGCGCACAGCTGTGCGCCCCTACACCTTGGACAACCTAAAAATAAGCAAAGCCGTGCCAGTGTCCTTACCGAAGTGCGGCAACGCTTATCGGAATTTGATTTACAACAGGAACACATTGGGAAGGAAATTCCTCCAGGACCACAACGGATTCGGGGTATTGCTGGCTCAGGTAAAACCGTATTGCTGTGCCAGAAAGCGGCTCATATTCACCTAAAGCATCCAGAGTGGGATATCGCCTTTGTCTTTTTCAGCCGTAGCCTCTACCACCCGATCATTGCTCAGTTAGATAAGTGGCTACGTCGCTTCAGTAGTGGTGAAGTAGGATATGACCCAAAGAATCAAAAATTTCAGGTACTGCACGCTTGGGGAGCCAAATATCAACCGGGACTCTACAGCACGATTTGCAAAGCGGCTGGAGTTAAGCGTCTGACGGTTAATGATACTGAACGGAAGCAACCCAATGAAGCCTTAGCTGACGTATGCACACAGTTATTGCACAATACGGTCATCCCTACGCTATATGATGCCATCTTGATTGATGAAGGGCAAGACCTAATTGTTGATGACGAACTAAAGTACGAAGGCAAGCAGCCGTTCTACTGGATGGCGTATCAAGCCTTACGACCTGTTGACCCCACCCAGCCCGAACAGCGACGCTTAATTTGGGGTTACGATGAAGCCCAAAGCCTGGAAAGCCTGAAGATTCCCAACGCCAGTGAGTTGTTTGGGGAAGACTTGGGGCATCTGGTGACAGGACAGTACAGTGGTGGCATCAAAAAGAGTGAAATCATGCACCGTTGCTACCGTACTCCTGCCCCTATTCTCACTGCCGCGCATGGTATAGGAATGGGGTTGCTGCGTTATGGTGGGATGCTTACAGGGATTACCCGTGCGGAGGATTGGCGGGCAATTGGATATGAGGTAACGGGTCGTTTTACTCCTGGTCAACAAATGACCCTGAGACGACCACCAGAAAACTCTCCCAATCTCATCCCGCAACTCTGGGAAGGGCAAGTGTTGGAGTTTGTCACTTATCGCGATCGCCAAGAAGAGTTCACCTCTCTTGCCCAAAACATTCTCTACAATCTCCGCCATGATGGACTCAAACCCAGCCGCGAGATTTTGGTCATCGTTTTAGGTTCTGGTTTTGAGGCGATGAAACTAGAAACCGCTGTCGCAGAGTTCTTGATATCGCAAGGCATTGACATCTATATTCCCAGCACTCCTGACTGCAACATCCTCCAAGCGGACAAAGAAAACCGTGACCCTAACAAATATTGGTGTGAGGGCGGCGTTACCGTCTCTCGCATCCACCGCGCTAAGGGGAATGAGGCAGACATGGTGTATGTGGTGGGTTTAGACAGGGTTGCAAAGGATGAGAGTAATCTCCAACTGCGTAACCAACTATTTGTGGCATTAACCAGAGCGAAGGGTTGGGTGAAGTTGAGTGGTATAGGTTCCTATCCCATGTATGAGGAAATGTGGCGGGTGATGCAGAGTAGGGACACGTTCACCTTTACCTTCAAGCGCCCTCCACAACGAGAGATTAGCGTTACGGATACAGGAGAACTGCTGAAGCGCTATGACACGGGCGGGAGAAATTTTCAGAACGCAGATTTAACAGGGGCGCAGTTAGCAGGGGCAGATTTGAGGAATGCTAATTTAATCGGTGCGATTCTTAGGAATGCAGATTTGAGAAATGCCCAGCTAGATGGCGCAAAACTGGTGATTGCAGATTTGAGTAATGCAGATTTGACTAATGCCAAGTTGCCCAAAGCGAAACTGGTAGGAGCAATTCTGAAGGAGGCGCGGCTAAGTGGTGCTGATTTTAGTCGCGCAAAGCTGAATAATGCAGATTTGAGGAATGCTCAGTTAGTTGGGACGAAGTTGGTAGGAGCAAATTTGAGTGCTGCTGATTTGAGTGATGCAGATTTAACGGGTGCGAATATTGAGGGGGCGGATTTGAGTGATGCGAATTTGACAGGGACAAAGATGCCGGATGGGAGTGTTTGTGAGTAGAGTAGACGCGATCGCTCTGTCAACTCAGCAGCTACGACAGGGAACACTAACATCAGAGAAACTGTTGCAAACAATGCCCATCAAAGGAGCTATGCATGAGTGCTGTCAAGATTCAGGCTACTGAGTATCCCCTTCAGAGAGTGTTTAGTAAGGAATTCGCCTTTAGCATTCCCCTCTACCAACGCCCTTACGCTTGGACTAATGAACAAGCTGGAGAACTGATTGAAGACTTGATCGCAGCATTAGGAGATGGTAATGAGTCGATTGATGAGATAAATCCCTACTTTCTGGGCAGCATTGTGCTGATAAAAAAAGAAGATCAACCAGATGCCCAAGTCGTGGATGGTCAACAACGCTTGTCCACACTTACTATCTTGCTTGCAGTTCTGCGGACACTAGTACAACCCCAGTATGTCAATACCTTCACCAAGTTACTTTACGAAGAGGGAGATATATTCCTTAACGAACCTAATTGTTACCGCTTAACTTTGGCAAAGCGAGATGCAGCGTTTTTTCAGGAATACATTCAGAATGAAGGTGGTATAGCCAAGCTTAACGATTTAAACTCTACTGCACTTTCAGATAGCCAGAAAAATCTTAAAGAGAACGCACTGTTGTTCCTAAAGCGTTTAGAACAACTTTCCGAAACTCAGCGGGATCGTCTAGCGCACTTCATTATTAAACAATGTTTCTTGGTAACGGTTTCGACTCGTGACTTGGACTCTGCATATCGTATTTTTTCTGTTCTGAATGAACGGGGATTAGACCTTTCCCTGACCGATATTCTAAAAGCAGAGATTATCGGACCGATTCCTGAAGCTCAAAAGCAAGCTTACACCACCAAGTGGGAAGATACTCAGGATAATCTGGGGCGTGAGACGTTTCAAGATCTATTCGCTCACATCCGTATGATTTACCGCAAGGCAAAGCTCGGTAGTAGTGTACTTAAAGAATTCCGTATACATGTTTGCCCCGCCGATAATCCTCAGCAGTTTATTGATAAAACACTTTGCCCTTTAGCTGATGCCTTAAACGTAATCAAAACAGCAACCTATCAAAGTGATAAACATGCAGAGGAAGTAAATAAGCTGTTTAAGCAATTAAACCGAATTGATAATTCTGACTGGATACCACCAGCTATTCTCTACCTCTCCCGTAATCACAATCATCCTGAACGATTGGTGCAATTCTTTACAGATTTAGACCGCCTTGCTGCCGGGTTAATGATTCGACGGGCAAATATTAATGAACGCATTGAACGCTATGGTCGCTTAATAGCTGTCATTGAGAGTGGGGGAAACTTATATACACCCACCTCACCGCTTCACATGACCTCTGAAGAAAAGAATAATATTCTTAAGATGTTGGATGGTGACCTCTACCTGACTCAGAAAATTCGTCTTTATGTGTTGCTGCGTTTAGATGCTGCTCTTTCAGAAGGTGAGGCTTCGTATAACTTCTCTATTATTACTGTTGAACATGTCCTACCGCAAAACCCAGCCTCTAACAGTATCTGGATGAAGTGGTTTCCAAGTCCGGAAGAACGAGAAAGATATGTACATCGTATCGGAAATCTGGTTTTGCTCTCCTCTGGAAAAAACAGTCAAGCGAAAAACTACGACTTTGCTCTGAAAAAGCAGAAGTACTTTACAACAAAAACAGGCGTTTCGCCCTTTGCTTTAACAACGCAAGTGTTGAACGAACAGGAATGGACACCTAAAGTAATTGAACGGCGGCAGAAAGAACTCATTGGTGTTCTCAAAAAAGTTTGGCGCTTATAGAGTAACAGCGAATTTGTATAGCATTAGGCTGTGGTTGTGCGATCGCACCCTCATCAACTCCCATCAATTCAGGAAGGCATGGGCAAGAGGGAAGTGCGATCGCTGATGCATTCGGATTTTCAACAGCCCAAGGTTTTTTTACAAATTGTTGGAGAAATTGAAGGATGAATATCACAGCTAACATTCCGAATGCTTTGTATCAACAAGTCGAAGCTTTAGCTCAGCGTCAAAATATTTCTGTTGAGCAATTAGTAACTATCGCTTTATCCGCTCAAGTCTCTGCTTGGATGACAAAAGACTATATCGAAGAAAAAGCAAAGGGGGGAAATTGGGAAAAATTTCAACAGGTCTTAGAGAAAGTTCCCGATGTCGAACCGGAAGCTTGCGATCGCTTATAGTCTATGAGATGCATTTTTGATAAGTACGAAATTGAGTGCAGCTAAGTTAAGTCAGGCAGATTGGATGGGTGCGAATCTTGTTCATATACTCAACCGAACATTATTCTAAGTCTCAGAGTGCGCTCCCTAACTAGCCTTCATTTTAATTTGCTCCATCCAAGCCTCAGTCCCGAACACACCTGCTAAAAGAGCGGGAACACTAAAATCTGCATCCAACTTTTCCCAGTGCAACCCATCACCGGATGGAGTAACTTCAACCTCAGCTAAATCCTCTGAAGAAGCACCTGCAAGACCTTGCGCCAAATCTGGTGGAAAACTGAAAGTCGCCCCACTCTTCAAATTAATCACAATGCGCTCGCTACTCTGGTCATAGTATGCAGAGTCAGCCCTAGGTTCGACAGCATTCGCAACTGCTGCTGCTTCTCTTGCTTTTGCGATCGCTGCTTTCAGAGTTACCTCATCCAAATCTGGATTAGCCATGAATTTCCTTCCATTTTTCGAGTAGTTCAATAGGATTTTGTTACTCAGCTTGACCGGCAAAAAAAATAGGAACCCTTTGCAGAGTTCCTATTTTATTTAATATTTCAGACCACGTAGGCTTTAGTGAAGATACATTATGACTAGAAGCCCAAGAAGTGTAAAAAGCTTTGACCAGTTGTTAGCTCAACGATGACTGCGGCGAGGAAGCCGATCATTGCTAGACGACCGTTCCACAGTTCAGCAGTGGGGTTTGAACCAAACTCAAACTTGCTGCCAAATTCGCCATATTTGCGCTGAAACTGATCTTCGTAGGTATTGGTTGTTTTTGGTGCGTTAGTCATGATTTAAGCTCCAGAAGAAAAAGTGTTTTGTCTTTGTTATTAACAAATGTAAACAATACTTGCCTGATGTGCCGTCTGCCTTTAGAGGGGAAAGAATTAGTAAGAACGGTTAGAAAACTCTGCCTTGAGGTAGGAGATAGATAGTCGAAGCGAGTATTGTCACGGACGAACAAAAAAATCTGGGGTTTTGATATGTGCAGAGAGGATGCCGTTCGAGAAGGTTAGCGCGATCGCATCTTCGCTAACACCTACATCTATATAGCTGAGACTTCCAGTTGCTAGGAAAGCTTGTATAGGCGATCGCATCTTCACTCCGAAAGGAACTCTCGCATATATTGATTCACGAGTTCAGGCTGTTCCTGCTGTACCCAATGGCTAACGTTTGGGAGATAGCGGATTTGCAAGTCTCGAACAAACTCCTGTGTTCCGTAACTTAATTCCTTACCCAAGGCTTTGTCTGCCTCTCCCCAAATCATTAGAGTTGGCACCGTGAGGAGAGTCCACTCCTGTCGCAACATATTATCGAACCCATTGCGGTAATAGTTAAGCATTGCTGTCAATGCACCCCGCTTTGCTGCCGCATTCTTATAAGCTTCTATGTCTTCTGAGCTGAAGGTGCTTTTGTCAATTGCCATAGCTGTCAAGGCGGTGCTAATTGCTTGATAATCGGATGCTTGTAGAAGCAGTTCTGGTAGCACGGGTATCTGGAAGAAAAAGACATACCAGCTACGCATCAACTGCTGGGGTGTTCGCAACCCTTCTGTAAATTTGGCGGGATGAGGGATGTTCAGTACAATCAGCCGTTCTAGCATTTCGGGATGAGCATGGGCAAAGTGCCACGCGATCGCACCACCCCAGTCATGAGCGACTAAAACGCAACGCTCATATCCTAGTCCTTGAATAACACCCTTTACATCCTTAATGAACTCGCTCATTACATAAGCCGATTGCTCTTGCGGCTTGTCACTTTCGTTGTAGCCACGCAGATCGAGGGCAACCACTTTATAATCCTTAGCAAATTCTGGAATTTGGTGTCGCCATGAGTACCAAAACTCTGGAAAACCATGCAACATCAGCATCAACGGGCCTTCCCCTTGAGTCACATAATGCAGCCTAATTCCATTAGAGACAATGTATTCATGTTTCCAGGTTCCTTCTAGGACAGTCATTTCCTTAATGTCTCCTGAGTAGTTTTTGGAATCCTATCAACTTTTCCTTAATCCAGCCTCGCACCTGAGGATAGATAGGCGATCGGCTCTTAAGTTTTAAAAAATAGTAATAGAAGTCTAATGGATTCAATCAACCAGGCACCAACAAAAACAATAAACTCAAGCCCTACATAGTAAGGTTTCTTCCATAAACTCGTTACGGTGAGGGTATTAATTGATGAGTGTAGTGTTAAGTTATATAAATTTATTAAAACCTAGCTGTATAAAGACAGTTGATAAAGTGCCTCAAACCCAGATAGATAGCTACTATATTGTCACAACCCGTGTTTTAGCTGTTGATTAAAACTCCGTTTGGACGATGTGATTTCCCTCGTACCTAGCTTGGTCAACAAGAGCTAAAAAGCTTGACAGAATTAGATTACAGCTTGATGCCCTAGTTGTGCGATCGCCCAGTACAGAACGTTATGTAATTCTTCGTTCTGAAGACAGGTATTTTCACCTCACCTTTTGGACAGACTAGTTGGTTAGCTTTTCTATTTCTTCAGACGAGTTAAACGTTGAAGAGGTTTATCGCTAAAGATTGATTGAATTGATGTAGGAAAAACCTATGCTTATAGACATCAGAAACAAGATAAAAAAAACGGAGATTCAATCATGCAAATTTCTAAAGCGTCCAAAGTGCTTAGTGCTGGTGTAATTGCTGCAAGTTTAGCGGTTGTCCCTTTTACTCTTCCTGCACAAGCCCAAGATAATACAACGGGTACAACTGGAACCAATACAGAAATTGAAACCGTAGATACCGAAGATAGCTTTGATTGGGGATGGTTAGGTTTACTTGGCTTAGCTGGATTAGCTGGTTTAGCTGGCAAAAAGCGTCAAGAGACTGTTCATCATGTTAATAATGACCCCGATGTAAGAGTACGTACAGGTTCTGACTATCGGTAATCCAGTAGCTCTCTAAAGATAAAACAAAGTAGAGATTCGGAGATTAAATAATGAAGACTTCCAAATTGTCCAAGTTAGTTGGAGCGGGTGTAATCGCTGCAAGCTTAGCCGTTGTCCCCTTAAGTATTCCTGCACAAGCTCAGGATAATGCTCCTGATACCTCTACAGAGCAAAATAGCGGTGTCGATGCAGTTGGTCCGATCGCGGATGGTACTGAGCGTGACAATAATGATTGGGGTTGGTTAGGTCTACTCGGTCTGACAGGATTAGCAGGTTTGGCTGGTAAGAAGCGTAAAGAAACTGTTCATCACGTTGATAGTAACCCGGATGTAGTTGTCCGTCCAGGTTCTGACTATCGCTCATAGTGTATTTATGGGGTGAGTTCGGGGTGAGCGCCACAGACATGGTAGCTGCTCTCACAATCTCAAAAGGTAACCACCCTTTATTGAGCGAGTGATATTGGTTACTAGATATGAGGGGAAGTAAACAGCTATCTGCCCCGTTCACACCAAGGCACCTTCTTGAGGCATAGACAAGGAGGTGCTTTTGTTATTGATTTCTTTTCCCCCTACTCAAAAGACGGCACTTCATGTGCAGGGAAGCCTGTAGGAGGTGTCGCTTCAACTTCTGCTATCCAGAATTGCTATCGCGATGCCAAAGCCGAACGTTTTGCTTGTCCCCTAGCCTGGTAAGCTTGATGCAAGATTCTGTCTTTTTAAAGACAAACAGGCAGAAAAATTGAAAAAGGCTAATACTCCTGAGCAGACATTGCTGAGGAGTTTTGGTTTTATTTCCCTATTTAAATGTTGCAATCTCGAAACAATGGATAAGAACCAACGCCAAGCTTACTGGCGTGCTAATACCGCTTTGATTCGGAATCTTTTGATTGTTTGGGCGCTAGTGTCTCTCATCTTCAGCATTCTGCTGGTTCAACCTTTAAACGCACTGCGTCTGGGTACTTTGCCCCTTGGCTTTTGGATGGCACAGCAAGGTTCCATCTTAACGTTTGTTGTGCTGATTTTTATCTACGCCTTTCAGATGGACAAACTTGATCGCAAATTCGGCATCAGAAAGTGAGGGTGAATCATGTCGGTTGAAACTTGGACAATTTTGTTTGTTGCTCTTTCCTTTGCTCTATATCTCTACATCGGTTGGCGATCGCGTGTAAGAGACAGTTCCGGTTTTTACGTGGCTGGGCAAGGGGTTCCAGCAATTGCGAATGGTGCCGCGACAGCAGCAGATTGGATGTCGGCAGCGTCGTTCATCTCGATGGCGGGGTTGATTTCTTTTCTAGGTTACGATGGCTCAATTTACCTGATGGGTTGGACTGGTGGGTATGTTTTGCTGGCTTTGTTGCTTGCTCCTTACCTGCGGAAGTTTGGTAAATATACAGTGCCAGATTTTGTAGGCGATCGCTATTATTTCAACACTGCCCGTTTAGTTGCTGTTGTTGCTGCCCTCTTTGTTTCACTAACCTATGTAGCTGGACAAATGCGAGGTGTGGGCATTGTCTTCAGTCGCTTCCTTCAGGTAGACATCAGCACAGGTGTAATTATTGGGATGGTGATTGTTGCCTTCTTCTCTGTATTAGGAGGAATGAAAGGCATTACTTGGACGCAGGTGGCACAGTATTGTGTGTTGATTGTTGCCTTCTTGATTCCCGCTAGTGCGATCGCCTTTTTACTCACAGGTAACCCGATTCCCCAGTTAGCCTTCACCTTCAGCGATATCGTTCCTAAACTCAATCAGCTTCAGGTTGATTTGGGTTTCCAGGAATACACGCAACCGTTTGCGAATAAGTCAATGCTAGACGTACTGTTCATCACAATCGCCTTGATGGTGGGAACAGCCGGACTACCCCATGTAATCGTGCGCTTCTATACAGTTCCTGATGTGCGATCGGCACGGTTCTCTGCGGGTTGGGCGCTACTCTTCATTGCCCTGCTTTATACCAGTGCGCCAGCCTTGGCGACGTTTGCCCGTTATAACCTGATCAATACCTTGCATAACCAGCCAATTGAACAAGTCCGGCAACTGGATTGGGTAAGCAAGTGGGAAAACACAAAGTTATTGACCTTTGAAGATAAAAACAATGATGGGCGCGTTGAGCTAACACCGGATAAAACAACTAGCGAAATTACAATTGACCCAGATATTATCGTCCTTTCAACACCAGAAGTTGCCAAACTAGCTCCTGCGGTGATTGCTCTCGTTGCCGCTGGTGGGTTAGCCGCAGCGCTGTCTACTGCATCGGGTTTGCTGTTGGTCGTTTCCAGTTCAGTTGCCCATGATGTTTACTATCGAATCCTGCGTCCGGATGCATCGGAAGCGCAACGAGTATTCGTCGGTCGGGTGATGGTAGGATTTGCGGTGGCGCTGGCTGGGTACTTCGGGATTAATCCACCGGGATTTGTGGCGCAGGTAGTTGCCTTTGCCTTTGGTTTAGCCGCCGCCAGCTTCTTCCCGGTTATCCTTCTCGGCATCTTCGATCAACGCACTAATCGAGAAGGTGCGATCGCAGGGATGTTGACAGGTCTGATTTTTACAATCTTCTATATTGTGGGCGTGAAGTTCTATGGGATGCAACCCTGGTTCTTCGGTGTTTCGGCTGAAGGAATCGGTACCCTCGGAATGATCATCAACTTTATCGTTACTTTCGTCGTTTCTCGCCTGACTCCTCCACCACCAGTAGAGATTCAAGAGATGGTGGAAGATTTACGTTCTCCCAGTGGTGAATTACCCGTTGAGGCAGTGCATTAAGTTAGAGAAGGGAGGAGGGGGAGAAATCTTCTTCCCTTGCTCATTTAAGCTGAATGTCACTCTCGTTAAGCGAAAAATAGTCGTTTGTAGAAAAACCCAGATTGGGGGACGTTGCCCCCCAAACCCCCTCCTCACTAAAGCTCCGGTGGGGGACAAGCATCTCCCCCAGTCCCCCCGCGCAAGGGTTGGTTGGTTGTAACTGAATTTCTTAAGTCAGTGCCATTCAACTTAACGTATAGCAGTCGCCAAGGTGACTCTTGAGTCTCGCTTTCATACTAAAACCTTGACCCGTCAATATGCATCCCTTTTGCCTTCTGCCCTCTGCCTTTTGTTATATAAGTAAAAAGGCGATCGCTTCAAAGGAATCAAGGTGCAATGCCTGAAAATCCCAATCAACCGAAAGACTATGATGCCGTTATCGGTGGTAATGCCCCAGCTTATAGCGGTCTTGTTTTAGGAGGGATTGAAGGGGTTAAGCAGCGGTTTGGTGTCGGTGATTTGCCAAGCCACAGCTACAGTATTGAACAAAGAATTGCTGCTTTAAACGATGCATTGAACTATGGTAAATCAGGCTTAGAATTGGTGATTCAAGCTTTAAATGATGCTGAATGGCATATTCATCAAGCGGCATATTCTCTGCTCAATCCATACTCTGAGAATTATGTCAAGCAAGCGTTACTTCAATACAGTAGTAGACTAGCAAAGGAATTACTAAAGTGTTACGAGATTGGAGAACGGAATTTTCAGGGAGCTAACTTGAGTGGTGTCTACTTGCCTTGGGCAGTTCTGAGCGAAGCGGATCTAAGTAAGGCAAATCTGACTGAAGCATACCTCAAGCAGGCATATTTAAGCGGAGCCGATTTGAGTGAAGCGAATTTGAGTAAGGTCAATCTCACAGACGGAGAGTTGAGTGAAGCTAACCTCAATGGAGCAAATCTTAGTCAAGCCTATCTGAATAAAGCGAACTTGACTCAAGCGACCCTGATTAGAGCAAACTTAAGAAGTGCAGACTTGAGTGATGCAAACCTGAGTAACACCAACCTGAGTGAAGCAACACTAAGTTGGACTAACCTAAGCGATACTAACCTGAGTGGAGCAAACCTGAGTGGTGCTAATTTAGTTGGAGCAAAATTCACAAGCCTCGATTTAAGAGGAGCAAATCTGAGTGGAGCAAAACTAACTGGTGTTAACTTGGATGAGGCAAATCTGGATAGGGCGTATTACAACAACGAAACGGATTTTCCCATTGGATTTAGAGCTTATACTCAACTCATTGAACTCCTACAATAGACGTGGCAAAGCCTTGAGAGATAACTACTACTGCTACGTCATAACAATTGAGTTTTGCAAGAAGCCAATTGTGAACGATAAAACCTTGCGATGAGCAATAATCTCAATCAGCCTAAAGCGTATGATGTGGTACTGGGTGGTCAAACTCCAGCCCCGGTTAATGGTGCAGTTTTGGGAGGACTGTTAGGTGTCAAGCGACGCTTGGCTAGGAATAGTTCTAAAGATAGCCCGTACCTTATTGAGCAACAGCTCGATGCTCTTAAAGAGGCATTAAACTATGGAGCTGAAGGTTTAGAGTTGGTCATTGAAGCATTAAATGATGCTTCCTTGCAGGTACAGCGAACTGCCTACTCGCTACTTCAGGATTATCAAGAGCCAAGGATTGTACAAGTTTTACAGGAGTACAACCCCTATCAATTCTTCCAATGCCTCTATAAGTATTCAACAAGAAAATCTACCACTTATGCGATCGCCATTACTCCTGATGGTCAGATGATGGTTAGTGGTGGTAATGACAGAATCATCACAGTCCGAAATCTGGGTAATGGCAGAATTATCCGCACCTTCACAGGGCATACTGGCTCAATTTATACCCTCTGCTTAAGTCCAGATGGAAAAACGCTCGTTAGTGGTGGTCGAGACACAACCCTGAAAGTCTGGAACCTCAACACTGTAGGCAACTACAAATCGCTTTCTCCTACAAGTCGAGTAATTGGCGATGGACTAATCTACACTCTGACAGGACATTCCGAATCGATTAACTGCGTTGCAATTATCCCAAACCAGCAAATTCTTGTTAGCGGTAGCGAGGACAACTCTATCAAGCTGTGGGATTTAGCGACTGGTGAATATCTTGCTACTTTGGAAGGGCATGAAGCGGCGGTTAAGTCGGTGGCGATAACGCCAGATGGACAACTGCTAGTTAGTGGCAGCGCTGACAATGCGATTAAGCTATGGCAGTTACCTGATAACGCAGGTGAAGCGATTTGCCCTGACCCTATCTATACCTTAACTGGACATACTGATTGGGTTAAATGTCTTGCCATTACTCCCGATGGACAGACACTTGCGAGTGGAAGTCAGGATAAGACAATCAAGCTATGGCAGTTGGATACAGGAGAATTAAAAAGTACGCTAGTTGGGCATTGGGGCGAGGTAAATTGCATGGCAATTAGCCCCGATGGACAGAGACTTACCAGTTGTAGTTGGGATGAAACAATTCGGCTGTGGCATTTGGGTACGCTTAAACAACTGCATAGCTTATCAGGACATGAGGGGGCTATTGCCTGTTTTGCCATTAGTCCGGATGGACAACCCCTTGTCAGTAGCAGTTGGGATCATACGATTCGGCTGTGGGGGATGAACGATTAACTATCCCTCTTCCGTCAGTCTGGAGTAAAACAGATAACCTCGAACTAAAGACCAGCGGTTTCGATCGTCCACTGCCATGCAGTGTTAGGCTTAGGCGTTAGATTGGTTAGATTGGTTAGATTGTATGCTTTGAAGAAAATCTGGTGATTTAGACAAATCCTCAAAAGCTTTCAAACCCTCTCTTAGAGACTCTATTATCCGCCTCAGGTCTTCAAGTTGAGCTAATAGTCGGGGATTTTGTTCATCTAAAAGGGTAATTAAATTGTGGTAATCTTCTACAGAACTGGTATCAATAAACGCTAGGTCTTGATGAATTAATTTGTTTCGTTCAGCTACAATGCTGGCAAGTGTGCGTTTTTGTAGTTTTAAGAAATCTGGATTGTTATAAGTAACGTTAAATGACAAAGAAATCCCTGCCCCAGAAAAGTCTGGTGTAGGCTCAGATTGACTAGCATCTCCCAAAATATTTTTATTAAATTCCTGAACTAACTTACCCAAGGTTTGTTTTCGGAGCCTGGTCTGATTCCTACGTAACTGCTCTGAGATTGTTTTTCCACTTCCGTCTAATTGGCTCACTGTAAGCAAGTATTTGAATACTGCTTCGATTTTTGAAAAATTAACTATGTTCCTCCCCAGTTTTCTTAATGCTTCAGCTCTAACTGCTTCAATATCTACTGACTCATTCATAACGGCTATGGGATAGACAGATTGTTTCATCAACCCTTCAGCTTACTCGTCACCCCTTCAGCTATCTGCCTCAATAATCAGGGCATCAGCTTCAATCTCTACTAACATCTCCAGATCGATTAAACGACTCACTTCCACCATAGAAGTAGCTGGTCGAATTTCATGAAAAAATTCGCCGTGAGCGCGTCCTATTTGTTCCCAATCATTGATGTTCGTAACGTACATCCGTGTGCGAACAACATCCTTGAGGCTACCACCCGCCGCAAGGAGGGCAGCTTCAATATTTTTGAGAATTTGAATCGTTTGCGCGTAAGCGTCTCCAACTCCAACAAGCTTACCTGCTTCATCCGTTGCGGTGGTTCCTGAGACATGGATAAAGGAACCGACACGAACGGCTCGTGAGTAGCCCACGATTGGTTCCCAAGGTGTTCCAGTCGCTATATTCTTTCTTTCCACGCTCCCATCCACTTTGCAGCGAGTGTTTTCTAAACTGTGCCTTATTTTGCTACACCAAAACTCCTGTAGCTCAGGCACAAGAGGCTTAACAGCTTTATGTTTTTCTTAGAGTTTAGAAATTTATATATTATATCTATCTAAAGATAGATTATTATTTGGTTAACAAAAGATTATCTTATTTTTAACTAAAGCTCACGCCAAAAGCCTTCTGAGCGCATGATTAAACGCAATTGAAGGCTCAGTAAGGCTGGGCAACCAAATTCTGTCCTGTCCAGGTGCGTTATGCCTGTGACACAAGCTTCTCAGCATACTCTATAGCTTTGCAAAGATTACTCACTGAACTTAAGCGTGGTTTATTCACAAAAAACACCTCTACAGAAGTAGAGGTGTGGAATTAAATGTCTCTTTCAAAAGCTTTAACTACCTTTATGCATAATGCTTTGAAAGAGAAATCTTTCAGGTTCTTCTCGGTTATCTGCTTAGAAATGGCGAGGATTTTAGTTTTGTATTCGGGCAAAAACAACAGGAGTCAAACTGATGAAATTAGATATAAACAAGAACACAACTCGACTCTTATATTTGTTTTTAGCTACGGATGTAATTTTTATTCTTCTTCATATCCTTTATCTACCAACAGACTTTGCTTCAAATCCCTATCTTTCGATTGAAAAAGACCAAGGATATGCAGAACTGTTTCAATATATCAAAGAGTATTGGATTGCCCTTATACTAAGTTTCTTAGCCTGGAAGAATCGTTCTTATCTCTATCTTTCTTGGTCTATACTGTTTTGTTACCTGTTACTAGATGATGCTATCAGTATCCACGAAAGAATAGGTAGCAAAATTAGTTACCGACTCGCTTTCTCCCCAGCATTCAACTTGAGAGCAGTAGACTTTGGAGAACTTATTGTATCTGCCTGCGTTGGTTTGTTCTTCCTGATCTGTATCGCTACTGCCTATCGTTTCAGCGATCGCTTATCAAAAAAGAACTCTAGATATTTAATTATTTTTCTGCTTGCTTTAGCTCTATTCGGGATTGTAGTAGATATGCTTCACATAGCGCTCCAATCCCCATATTGGGAACCATCACTTGCTCTTATTGAAGATGCTGGCGAAATGATAGTGATGAGTTTTATTGCTTGGTTTGTCTTCAATATATCTGAGGGTTCATCTCGGACTATTAGTCTTACAGAAGAGCGGCAACAAACAGAAGATAATCATAGTGTTGCAATCATCTCAAAATGAAGGTTTTGACGCTTAACTATCTATCTGCGCGAGAATTTCTGAGGCTTGAGTACAAAGAGTACTGTGGCAATGACCATTACTTGCCATCACACCACCCCATTGATTGACGTCCCCCTGGTTGTACAACAAAGGGCTTCCATCAAAATGAGTGAATTGTCCACCTGCTTCCCTGAGAATAAGTTCTGGGGCAGCCATATCCCAGTCTTTAGGGGCAGACTTACCGGAGAGAGAGATGTAAACGTCTGCCTTCTGTTCAATGATTGTCACAATTTTACAGCCGACGCTGCCAACGTAGTGTTTCTCTTTAAAGGGGAGTTGGCGCAGTAGCTGGTTAAAACGTTCATCCCGGTGAGTACGACTGGCGACGAGGGACAAATCTGTGATCGCATTACGCTCTGATACACGTATGGGTGTTGTGACACCATCTGACGTTTCAACAAAGGTGCCGCCGCCAAGGGTGGCATAATACAGCTTCTCGGCTTCCGGCCATGCAACTACGGCTAATATGGGTCTTCCTTGATGGGCTAGGGCAATATGCACAGCATACTCGCCTGTACGCTCAATAAAGTCGCGGGTGCCATCCAAAGGGTCAATAATCCATACCCAAGGTTGCTGTTGGAGTGACTCCTGCATTTGCGCTGATAAGGATTTATACGTTTCTTCGCTCAGGTAGCCGAAGTCTTGTGTACCGAGAGAGGCTTGGAGTTCTTCTAGGATGTAGTGGTTTGCCTCGACATCGGCAGCCGTGACAGGACCATCTTTTTTCTCTTGAATTTCTAAGTTTCCATCGTTGGAATTGCCACGATAGTAGGAGCGCAAGATTTTGGCAGCACCCCAACCAACGGAACGTGCGATCGCAACAATCTCCTCTAATCCTTCATAGCGATCATTGCTTAAGCTTTTCAATACCACCACTTGATAATTTCTCCTATCAGTTTTAATAATCTCAATTGTCTAGTTTCTTGAAGAACTTGTAAGAAACCTTAACCTAGGAAATTGACAGAAAATCTCGCAAAAGCGCGTGAAAACTAGCTTACATATCTTTTGCCTATAGTTACTTCATCATAAGTAGTTATTAAGTCTTTTTTCTACATAGATACGCCTCTAAGGAATTCGCGCTTCAATATATTTGGTAGGAGCAAATGGCTTCAGTTTAAGCAACAGTTAATGGAGTGAATACTCCCTGAGCTTTCACTAGAGCCTAAGTCGAATTTTGTCTGAACTAGCCTATATAACCTGGCAATCTTAAGGGGCATTTGCCAAAAACAGGCTGATTTGAGCGGGAGTACGCACTATAAGTAAGGGTTAACAATCATGAACCGTATTTGCCAACTGGCTCAACTAATTTTGGACTTCTACCGCGAGGAACCTAAGCAACTCCGGCAGCTTGCACCTCTACGTAATTGTAAGGTATTCCGGCGTTGGGGAGCATTGTATATCCGCTGCCACACGCAAGACACAGCAGCAGTACTAGTGGATGCGGCTTTGGCGATCGCAGAACCTGTTGCTCGGCTGAGATTAGCTAAAAAAATTATAATTCTGAACAATAATACTTCAGTTGCTATGTTTCCCGTTGATCTCAGCAAAATTAAGGTTTGAGCAAATAATTAGTAAAGTTGTTGCAAAATAACGATCTCGATACGTGACTCTTTTTCCTCAGCAGACTGACAAATTAGATAATCAGGTCAAATCTCTGGTGAGGGAAGAATCAAATAGAATCAGACCATATTACTACAGATAGTTAGAGGGGAAAGTTCTTTAACTTACCCTCTAACTTTAGGTATACAGGGGTAATAGAGCTGATCAATTAGTATTACTGCCCCATTACAAAATCAGTACCCGCTAGCGGCAACTTCGCCATTGCTGAAGCTTCTAGAGTCAACGCCACCAAGTCCTCACGTTCCAAATTATGCACATCCGACTTACCGCAAGCGCGTGCTAAACTCTGTACCTCCATTACCAGAGATTGCAGGTAATTTGCCACATGTGTTGTCGCATCTTCTACTGGTAAGCGTTGCATCAACTCCTCATCTTGAGTTGTAATCCCGACTGGACACATCCCAGTATGGCAATGGTGGCAGTGATAAGGTTCTGTGCCTAACTTCTGATAGTCCTCAATGTAGACAGGTTTATTGCATCCCATCGCAATCAGAGTTGCAGTTCCCAAACTCACAGCATCAGCACCCAACGCTAACGCCTTCGCGACATCAGGACCAGAACGGATACCACCAGAAATCACCAATTGTACCTGTCCATAAACGCCGCTTTCCTGCAATGCTTCTACCGCTTGCACTAATGCTGGAAGCGTAGGAATACCACTGTGTTCCTGAAAAATACTTTGGGTTGCGGCAGTACCGCCTTCCATCCCGTCGAGGACAATCACATCAGCACCAGCCTTTACCGCCAGTTTCACATCATCCTTGACGCGAGTCGCCCCCATCTTGACGTAGATGGGAATCTCCCAATCAGTTGCTTCTCGCAACTCCTCAATTTTGATTTTAAGGTCATCTGGCCCAATCCAGTCAGGGTGACGACAAGGCGATCGCTGATCCACCCCTTCCGGTAACGTCCGCATCCCAGCAACAACCTTATTCACCTTCTGTCCCAGCAATAAGCCACCACCACCAGGCTTCGCCCCTTGCCCTACAACAATTTCAATCGCATCAGCTTTTTTCAAATCCTTGGGATTAAAGCCATAACGTGAAGGTAAGCATTGATAAACTAATTTAGAAGACGCTTCCCGTTCCGCTGGCAGCATCCCGCCATCGCCAGTTGTTGTAGAGGTTCCCAGCATCGTTGCTGCCTGTCCCAACGCCACCTTTGCATTGCGAGACAGTGCGCCAAAACTCATCCCTGCAACTGTAATTGGAACCTCTAATTCCATCGGACGCTTAGCAAAGCGGGTTCCCAACACTGTTTTGGTATTGCACTTCTCCCGGTAGCCTTCCAAAGGAAATCGCGTCATGGAAGCTGTGAGAAAGAGTAAATCATCAAATCGAGGAACATTGCGAAAGGCACCATATCCCCGAATCATGTAGCGACCGAGTTCTGCCCGTTCTTGAATAGCGTTGATAACTGAAGGGGAGTAAGTACTGCTAGTTTCTAATATACGTTTTTCCATTATTAGTTATTAGTTTTTGGTTGTTGGTTATTGGTTGTTGGTTATTGGTTGTTGGTTGTTGGTTATTAAGCCGTAAGCATTTAACTTACAAGTTGCTATTTTAAAAAACTTTTGTGAGATGGGCATCTTGCCCGTCCAGATTTTATAGATATAAGTGTATAGCTGTCTATGGTCTAATTCTTAGCTATCAACAAATAACTAACAACCAACAATCAACAACTAATAAGCATCTTTCCATTTTGCCCAATTTTTAGCTTTGAAATGATATAGATCTTTAGCACACACGATTTTTTTAAAATCATACTCTTGCGGAGCAATTCCTAAAGGGGATAGCTCTTGCTCAAGCGTTCGCCAATCTTGCTCAGACATTGGTTCAATCTTTGCATCTGCTCCTAAAGAACTTATCGTTCCCCCAACATAAATGGCTCCATCGTAGATAGAATCTGCCAAATTTTCGCCTGCATTGCCGCAGACAATCATACATCCCTGCTGCATCATAAAAGCAGAGCCGTAGCCTATGTTACCAGTAACAATTAAGGTTCCGCCCTTTAGGGAAATTCCTGCCCGTGAACCAGCGTTACCAAGGATGCAAACTTTACCCCCATGTGCTGAAGCGGCAGCATTGGCGGAAGCATTGCCATGAATGGTAATTGTACCGCCCATCAAGTTTTCTCCAACTGACCAACCGCAAGCGCCAAACACTTCTATATTGATGCTGTCTCCCAAACCGCCACAGTAATAACCGACTGAGCCTTGGAAGTGTATAGTAATCGGTTGTTCCATTCCTACAGCTAGGTTATGTCGTCCTGCTGGGTTGAGTACTTTGACAACTGGGGCACCTTCTGAAGCTAAAGCTTTGAGTTGTTGATTCAGTTCTCTTGTGCTTAGATTGGCACAGTCTATGATGGTTTCTTGTAGGAGGATTTGCTCTTGCATACTGAGTTAAGACTTTGAACCGCCAAGCGTGAAGAATGTCTTTAAATTTAGAGTTGGTATTAAACCTTAGTTGCGGTTCCAGTTAGTTGGAGGATTTGAGAGGGAGTGCTTGCTACTGACCAAACGTTTACTTCTCCAGCATCAGGTTCGCGTATGCTTGCACTGCTGTCGAAACTAGGTAGGCTCAGCAGACAACGATATTCTGAGGCAACAGCAATCATTTGTGGAGACTCGTAGATTACGGCTGGCTTTGCTGCAAATTTGTCGCGCACTAATCCAACTTTGTCTGAGGTGGCGACTAAGAAGGTATAGGTACCATCAAAGTCATTAAGTAGGCTGTAGAGTGAGGCTTCTAGGGATTTGCCTTGGAGTAATTGATAGCGGAGATAATGTGCGATCGCTTCTGAATCATTATGCGTCTCAAACACCACTCCCTGTCGCTCTAGCACAAAGCGCAATTTGTAATAGTTAGAGACTTGCCCATTATGGACAATACATAAATCCTGTGCTGAGGTAAAGGGATGGGAATGATAGGTATCCACCACAGATTCTGTTGCCATTCGAGTATGGGCGATGCCATGACTCCCGGCAAAGTTTTCCAAACCATACTTCTGGAACAAATTCGCCGCCGCACCAACTTCTTTATAAATCTCTAGCTGCTGCCCCACACTCATCAAATGTAGCTGGGGAAAGCTTCTAACTAACTCACTTTTCAATACTTCAATGCTGAAGTATTGCTCATCTTTCCCTTGCAGCGTCACACGACACCCAGTGCCGACACTCTCAAACGCCACTACCTCAGCCAGTTGGCTCAAGAGTTGCTTTACATTCTCCCATGGCACCTTCCCCTCAGCCAGTAAAAGCACCTTAACTTGCTGAGGTTCAACCGAGTTACCGTAGAGTCCAACACCACAAGAATCTGGGCCTCTACTTTCTAGCGGCTGGATTAGTTTCAGTAAATCCAAGCCAAGGTTGTGGTAATACTCTGGATTACGATAGATGACTCCAGCAATGCCACACAAAGGTTGCTCCTCCTCATTGATGAATTGATGCCGACTAGCTGCTGCTAATCAATTAGACATTATCTTGTTATGACAAGATAATCTTTAAAAAACTGTATAGTCAACTACTGTTTTATGGTTCAGCTCTTTGGGGCGAAGGAGCTTGAACCGTTACCATTTTTCGTCAAAACGACCGAGTAGCAAAGCCTATCGGCTCGACTCAGAGTTTCACCACAAATAATTGGTTGTGATGTTGTAGTGTACGCCACATAGCGGTTTACTAATAGTGGTGCGCCAAGGGCAATGTCCAAGTGTTCGCTAACTTCGTGAGTGGCATGAGTACACTCCAAAATAGTCTCTACTCGTTCAACGGAAACGCCATTACTATCGAGAGTGGGGTAAATCAAGCTCGATTGCAGTTCGTCAGCAAATGTTTCTCCCAAATCAAAACGAATGTAGGTAATATCTAGGGCAACAGGAATGTCATCAGTGAGGATGATTTTCTTTTGGCAGTAGATGTAAGGGGTATCGGATGAGAGCTTGAGTTTTTGGCGAACTCTAGGGGAGGGTTCTGTGACTTCAAAACAAAGGCTTTTGATGCTGCTGGTGACTCCTTGACGTGTCATGTCTTCATCAAAGAAGACGAGGGGATTGGATAAAGAGCGAGTGACTTTGTTTTGTTCTTTGACAAAAACGCCTTTACCACGATGACAGAAGACTAAGCCTTGATTGACCAAATTTGCGATCGCACGTCTGACTGTAATCCGGCTGACATCAAACTGCAACATTAACTGATGCTCACTCGGCAACTGCTCTCCAGGTGAGTACTCACCCCCAAAAATTTGCTGGCGTAGTTTCTCTGAAATTGCTAAATGCAGGGGGAGCTTGCTAGGGTTTAACCCATTCTGTTTCATGTAGAGACATTTTTGATACCTTGATCAATTCTCTCAATAGATATCGAATTCACCACTCTCAAAAATTAGGCAAGCGTGGTATCAAACCATTCATTAGCAAAGTAGCTGAGCTTGTTATAATAAGTCCGCAACAAAAGCTGACGTAAAGAAATTTGGGATGGTGCATGGTGGAGACAGCAGACATAGTCGTCGTAGGTGGGGGTTGCATTGGAGCGTCGATTGCCTTGCATCTGGCAGAAAGGAAGGCAGGAAAAATCCTGTTACTTGAGAAAAAAGAGCTGGCAAATGGTGCGTCTGGTAAAGGAATTGGAATTATCCGCACTCACTACACCCACCCGATTCTTGCTGAATTAGCTCACCAATCGTTGCAGCGATATCATCAGTTTCCAGAGCGATATGGTGGCTATGATGCTGGGTTTCATCCCTGCGGTTACTACATCCTAGTAGGGGAAGCTGATGTAGAAACACTTCATCAGGTGGTGCAACGGCATCAGTCGATGAACATTAATGTTGATTTGGTAGGACTTCAACACGTTCAAGAGAAAGTACCTCACCTGAATCTCACTGATGTAGCCGCTGCCGCTTATGAACCTGACTCCGGCTATGGCAGTCCTCCACAAACTACACGCGCTTTCGCTAAACGTGCAGCAGACTTGGGTGTAGAGGTTCGCACCCAAACTCCTGTTTTAGACATCATGGTAGATTCCGAAGGGATTGAAGGCGTTGTTACACCGACAGGTAAGATTGCAACCCGGACGGTAATTGACTGTGTTGGTCCTTGGGCAAGAAAATTTACTGAACAATTAGGGTTAGAGTTTCCTGTAACTCCAGTTGTCGAACATGTTGTCGTAGTAGAACGACCTTCTGAATTTACTCAAATCCATCCCGTAGTTTCAGATTTGGTCAATCTTTGTTATATGCGATCGGATGCTGATCAACCACTAACTCGCATCGGCAACTCTGACCCCAAATACCATCCTCAGTTCAGTCTCAAAGATGCGGATGATTTCAAAGGACAGCTTTTTGAGAATATCACTGAAGAATTGCATAAAAAGTTGCTTCACCGCTTCCCGATTCTTGAACAAGGGAAAGTTTTAGAAATCTATAGCGGAATTTGGGGTATTACGCCAGATTATCAACCCATAATTGACAAATTAGAGCATTTACCAGGACTGTATTGTGCTGTTGGATTCAGTGGTCATGGTTACAAGCTGAGTCCAATTATTGGCGAGTTAATGAGCCAGTATGTCTTAGAGGAAACTAATGATTTAGTCAACCAACTTAAACTTTTCCGATTTGGTCGCTTTCAAGAAAATGATTTAGTTAAATCGCCTATCAGCTATAGCCAAGCTAAAGGTTTACGCTAATCACTGTTGGCTTTATATTTTATTAGCTTAATTTCCTCTTACTGTCTAGCCCTAAAATGTAGATATTTGATGAACTTGAAGCAAATTAGAGACTAAGTTATAGATTCATGAAAGTTTGAATACAGAAGGCAATTAAACGGGAACATGCCCTCAAATTCAGAGTCTATATTGCCGTTCGGCGTTGTTGTGAGACTCATGAATTCGAGTTTTTTTGTATCTTTAAGTGGGATTGTCTTGACAGTAGCAGGGATGGCAACCTCTACTCCTTTGCTAGCTAATACGTTGCCAACTCAAACCGATAACCTTTTAGCGAATCAATTCCCTGTTAGCCAAATGGCAGAGGATGAGATCCAGTTACTACCTGAAGCAATTACTGATGCCATTTTTAAGAATGTCATGCAGCAAGGTAGGATGGAAGCTTCACAACTGCGTGTTGTTGAGGTAGAACGGCAAACTTGGTCAGATGGCTGCTTGGGTTTGGCTAGTGCCGATCAGATATGTACTCAAGCTATGATTCCAGGTTGGCGAGTCGTTGTTGCTAGTGGTGAACAGCGCTGGGTTTATCGCACTGACGAATCGGGTTCTCTCGTAAAGCTGGATGCAGTAGCAACTCAAAGTATTAGCAGTAGTACAACGGCGCAAACCACCCGCCGAGAAGTAACTACCCGCACAACTCAAACTAGCCAATCAGTCACGGGTACTAGCAGCGCTCAACGTAGTAGCAGTCAAAGCACTCAAGCGGTTGGTACTAGCCAAACAACAGGGGGAGTCACTACAAGGACACAACAGCAGGTAGCTGCAACAAACCGCAGCACTCAAGTCAGTTTCTCAGACATCTCGCAAAACTTTTGGGCAAGAGACTTTATTGCAGAACTGGCAAGGCAAGATATTATCACTGGGTTCCCAGATGGTCAATTCCGTCCAAATGAGCCAGTGACTCGTGCTCAGTTTGCGGCGATGATTCGCAAGGCATTTGAGAAGACTAAAGTTCGTAATGCGGTTAATTTTAGAGACGTTTCGACAAACTACTGGGCTTACAACGCTATCCGAGAAGCCTATGAAATGGGCTTTTTAGACATGGTTTCTGGTAGTGAGTTTAACCCCAACCAAAGCCTGACTCGTTTACAAGTGATGATGGCTTTAACGAAGGGTCTGAATTATTCGGTTAGTAGCTCTACTGAATCAGTTTTACGGTTTTATAGTGATGCCGCTAGTATCCCTGCCGATGCCCGCACTCTTGTTGCCGCCGCGACTGAACGGGGTATTGTGGTGAATTATCCTAATGTCAAAACTTTCAGTGCAAATACAGTCGCAACCAGGGCAGAAGTTGCGGCTTTTCTCTATCAAGCAATGGTTAGCACTGGGCAGATGGTAGCTATTTCTTCACCTTACGTGGTGACTCAAGAATTCTCCGCGCCACCGCAGGTAAGCCCAGCGCCAGCAACTCCAGCGCAGGTAACTCCAGTTCCGGCAGCAAGTCCAGCACCAGCAATCCCAGCCGTTGAAGCAGGTGGAAGCGACGATCGCAACAAACCCCAGCGTCAAAACTGTAACCAAGGGATTGGTAATGGTGCAGAAGGCTGCGATCCTGGTAACTCTCGGCCTCGTGGTGGCAGTAATGATGAAGGAGGACGGACTCCTGGCAATCGTCCATAGTAAGGAGTCGCGTGTTGTGATTGTCTGAATTAAGGGATTTCCAAAAGAGTACATCCCTAAGTTGCGAAGGGCGGGTTTTCTTATAACTCGCCCTTTGTATTTGCAAAAATGCGATCGCAAAGTAGAAGAGTTCATCGTCACCAACTTAGCGAAGAGCTTCCCTGACGATGATTTTTTAGCAGAGGAGCGTGGTGGTGTCGCTAGTAGCAAGCTGTGGGTAATTGACCCAATCGATGGTACAGCTAACTTTGTTCGCAGCATCCCCTTTTTTGGCATCTCCATTGCCTATCTGATTGAAGGCGAGGTTGAGATTGGTGTCATCTATGACCCAATAGCCGACGAACTCTTTGCAGCGCGTCGGGGTTTTGGAGCTACCTGCAACGGTAAAGCAATTCGAGTCAGTGATTGTCAAGATATTGCCAAGGCGATAGTGGGTTGCGATTTGGGTTACGGAACTTCAAAGATTATCTGATTGCTGCTACTGGTATTACTTAAATGAAGACTTTATAGACGGTCATTGGTGGCAAGTTAAGGCTGAGTGCAAACCACGTTTACTTGTCACGAATTCGCCGGGGCACTGGCGCGTCGCACGCCCAGACCGCTTGGATTTTGTATAATTTAAACAGAGTAGAAGATGCTTAGCATAAAAATCTGTATAATTCGTATTACTTATAAAATCTTAAGTTTTATTATGAGCTTTTTATTGTATGGTCAAGCGATCGCTCCAGGCATCACCAGCCGGAATTCAACAGGCTAAACGAGCCTTTTCCCATAAAGGTTGGACTCAAGAAAACCTGGCAGAAGAAGTGAACGTAAAGACTCGTCAGCCGATTTGGAGGTTTTTCTCAGGTCGTCCGATTGAACACCATACCTTTAAAGAGATTTGCTCTGTCTTGGGGATGAATTGGCGCGAGATTGCGGAAAATCCGCCAGAAGAGGGTTCAGAACCTGGAGAACAGGCAGGTCTAGATATTGATGCCTTGGTCAAACAGGTGCGATCGCAACGCCACGACAAAATTCAAAACCAGTGCGGCACTTTGCAGCTATTAGATATCAGCCGTCCTGTTGGGCTAGAGGACATTTACATCGATGTCAATATTGTGGAGGAAATTGCAAGCCAGCAGTGGTTAGAGATCGCCGACATAGAACGCCTTACTCCAGAAGGATTTGACCGCTTTGGCTTGGGTGAAGTTTCCCAGAAACCAATATCAGGGATGAGGGCTGTTGAAACCTACTCTAAGCTGAGGGTGTTGGGTAAACCGGGGTCTGGTAAAACCACCTTTTTGCAACATCTCGCCATTGAGTGCAACCAAGGCAAATTTGCGGCAAACCGAGTTCCTATTTTTATTACCTTAAGAGATTTTGCGGACGAGTCAAAAGAAGCAGGTCATAGCAGCTTATTAAACTACATCCGAGCAGAATTTCTTACCTCTGGAATTTCAGACCTCTCCATCATTGAAACCCTACTGCGTGAGGGTAGAGTCTTGCTGTTACTCGATGGGCTGGATGAAGTTCTCGGATCAGATAGCAACGCTGTGGTCAAAGAAATCCGCAGATTATCAGAGAACTATGAAAAGAATCTATTTGTCACCACCTGTCGAACAGCAGGTCAAACGTTTACCCTCAAGCGATTTACGGATGTGGAAATTGCCCCGTTTACCCAAGAGCAAATTGCTGCCTTTGCTCAGAAGTGGTTTGCCACATTGGCGAAAACGAATGGCGAGGATGAAGTCGATCCAGCCATTGAGTTCATTGAGAAATTAGGCTTGCCCGAAAACTTGCAATTCCGTAGACTCGCCGTCACACCCTTGTTTCTGCATCTCGCCTGCTGGGTGTTCCGTCGCCAGGAAAAATTCCCAACCAAAAAAAGCGAGTTTTATAAGCAATGTCTAGACCTTCTTCTCGTCAAATGGGATGAAACTAGGGGGATTCAGCGGGATGCAGTTTACCGGGGGTTTTTATTGCCCCAGAAGCTGAAGCTGCTGAGTCAGGTTGCAGCCGTGTCGTTTGAGCAGGGGCATTATTTTCTTGAGCAACGCGCCATGGAGGAACACATTGGCGACTATATCCGTAATTTACCGAATGCTTCCACTGAGCCAGAGGAATTGCAACTGGATAGTGAAGTGGTGCTTAAGGCTATAGAGTTGCAACATGGATTATTGATAGAACGAGTGCGGGGAACTTTCTCCTTCTCTTATTTGGCTTTTCAAGAATACTTCACTGCCCGGAAAATCGTTGCCAGTCATAATTTACAGGCATTAGAAAAACCCCTGGAACGTCTGGTGAGTCACATCACTGAACCCCGTTGGCGCGAAATCTTTTTGTTGACGGCTGCCATGCTGCGGAGTGCAGACTCCTTGGTACAGTTGATGAAGCAACAAGTTGATGGGCTAGTCGCCCAAGACCCCTATCTCCAAGAGTTTTTAACCTGGGCGAGTCAAAAGTCCCAAGTTGTTCCTCCCCAGCCATCAGCAATTCGCGCTTTCTACTTTGCCCTTGCCCGGACTCCTCAGCTTGCTCCTCACGTTGCTCTTGCCTGTACTGTTGACCAAGGTATTTTTCTGGATGCGGCACTGAATGACTTGGTGTTGGAGAGCGCGATTGACACCAGCCCTGATTTTGCCCATGCCTATGCCTGTGCCGATGCCCTGAGTCATGCCCTAACTATTGTGCTGGATCTGGGGTTACAGCAGTCCCTACAACAACTTCAAGACCAACTCCCTGACCCCAAACGGGACAGAGAACGGTTTCAGGCATGGTGGCAAACCAACCATGTCGCTTGGAGTGAGCGGTTGAGGGAAGCGATCGCACTTCACCGAAATATTCAGCATCAGTGGAACTTCAGCCCTGAGCAGCAGCAAGTGTTGCAACGCTACTATGATGCTAACCAGTTGCTCATCGATTGCCTCAATAGTAACTGTGAAGTGACGGCTGTCGTGCGGCAAGAGATTGAATCCGCCTTATTGTTGCCGCAGAAGGAACTTGAGGAGAGGGAATGGCAGTAGAGTTGAGGGTTAATTGCTTATGAGTCGCGATCGCGTGTGACGGTTGCTACTGCCAACGCTTGACTTTGAGAACTCAAGAAATCAGAAGTCCACCAAATGGAATCCTCCTGAAATGAGTTTTCAAAAGTGCTATTCGTCAAAATAGTCACGTCTGTGGGCGTGAAAGAATGCACAAATCTCCGACCTACGGCATACATTCTGAGGCGGATGCAACCTCCGCTTTTTTAAGCCTCGTTTTCTAAACATGCATTTCCTGATGGCAGTGGCTACAGCGCCAGTAAAGTTCTCCAAAACGCACATGACGAAGTAAAACGTATGAACAGTAAGGACAAAGATGCTTATTCATCATCGATTGACTCCTTATTGTCGGTATACCCAGGTAACTGCGACTCGTTAATAAAGCTTTATTTCTCATATATTTCACCAAAGTTTGGTCATTTATTTTAACAAGTATTAGCATGACATTCTGGTGTTATAAATTATGTATAATTTGGCGTTTGATCAGCGTATAAATTGTATATCCTGTACTGAATCTTCTAGACTTTTCACAATAATCTGTAAACGCATCACTCAATCTTATTATTCAAATAATAAAATAGATAAGTAGGTAGGTATTAATATTTGTCGTTGAGGCAAGACAGAAAGCGGAAGGCAGAAGGGAAGAGGATTTGAGCCTTTTAATATTTATTGATATACCTTCGTTTATTTGTGCATACCTACTTATTATTAGACAAATTAATCGTATATTCATACAAGGATAGATACAAAATATTGAGGGAAAATCTACAATAAATTCAGGTATATAATACTCATTTTTAAAAAATATTACCTTTATTAAAAAATGGGCAATTAGCTAGTTACCGAAAACTGTCTTCCCTGTTATAGAGCCAGATAAGTTTGCCTGATTTTTACAGAAACCTGGGCGATCGCAATCTGAATCTCGCTCGGTTTCGGTGAACTAGCGCGAAGCCTCAAATCAGGCTTGACGCTTCGCTACTTAACCCATTGTTCCGGGGCTAGCTGCTCAGACTCGTTCAACGGAATCAATTCCTGCATCTCTTGGTGTATCAAAGTAGTTAACTTACAGGCATAAAGATAAGTAGGGTGGACAATGCCTACCCTACGGATTTCACACACTCTTGAAATCCTCAACCAGTCAGGAAATGTTTGGTTCCTACCAATGGTCTAGATGTGTCGTTTCAAACACTCGACTCTTGAGCTATAGCTGTCGCAATAAAGGTTAGGACAGATTTAACGGCTGAAACGACAACTTACCCGTAATAAACCTTCTGTCCTCTGCCTTTTTCTATATCTACCGAACCAAGCCTAAGTTCTGCAGTTCCTTGGGAGATGCCAGCACATCAATTGCCGCCAAGAAAATCTTCCCTTGAGGATTGAGCAAGAACCGCCATGCTAGATTTATGCCAACACTCTCACCAAACCATGGAGTGTGTACTTTCCCCGTCACTTTAATCTGAGTAAACTCTCCTTCTGCTGACTCAGATACCCCCTGCTGTGGCATTAGCTTGAGTCCGTAGCATTCTTCCCGCATATACAGGAGGATGTTCTCGTGACCTACAATTGGTTTCTCGAAAGGGGGTTGTAGGGCACCATCTTCAGCAAACAAAGCTACAGCCGCCGGAAAGTCAAAGGCGTTCATGTTCTCCATGTAGCTCAACACTGTCAAGTTGTCGATGCCCTCAATTTTGACCTTAGTTCGGGATGCAAAATCTTGAGGTGGAACTACAGGTTCTTTAACTTTTTGAGTACCCCCAGTTGGCACATATCCCATGTTGACCACAATATCCCGTAACACGCTCAGTTGCTGTCCTCCTTCGAGCTGACGGATGACTTTGAGTACATCTGATGCCTTCGCAGACAGTTTATAGCCTTCTGGAATGGGAGCAACAATTCCCTGTTTCATCCACTCGCTTAACTGATACCAGAAGCCCAACTTGACATTCATGCTGAAAGACGAATAGGTGCGGCAGATGGGAGTGTCAGTCTGATTAACCAGATCGCACATCACTTGCGCTTGCTCCAAAGCAGGCATCTGCTTAATTTGATTTAGGGTGTTTTCTGCGAAGATCATGTTGGCTGCCGACATAGCAGCGGGAGTGATTGTAACTCCCATTTCGGTATAGGCAAACCACAGTAAAGCTAACTGATCCTCAGCACTAAGTTGATTGAATGATTCAACCGTAGCTGGAACCACATCAGCAACTTGAGTGTTCGGGAAAATTGACCGAGCTGAATCGATGGTAAATGACATGAACAAAATCTCCAGAACAAAATTACGTTAATTTATTGGTAGTGTTTCAACAATGGTGATGCTAGCTTGGAAATGTCGAATCTAACTGCTTTTCGAGACTTAGAGCGCCATGTTTAAGGACATTACCCAAAATGCGTTGAGCGATCTGCGCTTCGCAGCAGCGCTTCGCTATCGCATAACTGGATTGTTGGCAAATCGCTAAACAGTCAAGCACACCAAGGAACTCATCAAAATTCAGGGGTTTAGTGAACCACATGTCAAACCCAGCCGAGAGAGCATGTTGTCGCGTCTGTTTATCGGCATAGGCTGTCACAGCCAGGGCTAGCGTCTCTTTCCCTCGCGCTGCCGTGAGTGTTCTCACTTGGCGAATCAGGGCAAAGCCATCCTCCTTTGGCAAGGCAATTTCGCTCACGAGGACATCCGGTTGCCATTGCACAAATATGTCCAGAGCTTGCTGGACTAAAAAGGCTACTCGCACCTCTACACCATAGGGTTCTAGCAGCAGCGTCATCAAATCACAGGAATCGATATTGTTATCTACAACGAGCATTCGTAGCCCTTGGAGGGATGGAATATTACTCGGAAATCCATGATTTATATACATAGCAGTTCCTATGAAAATTTCATGTGTAACGACTGCTAAAAACGCTAACCCTATAGAGGCGTTAACCAGAAGGTGACTAATTTCTTCAAGTTCCCCTACCCAATGGCAGGGTGCTGCTTCATTTCTGGGGTTATTTGGTTAACTACGATAAGAAAAGTAAGAAAAGTATCAAATCTGAGTTCTTACAACGTGGGGCAGTAAGAATAGGGAGTTACTAGCCCATAGATAGCTAATACTATCTATGGGTTTAATTACTCAGGAATCAATACTGTGTCAATGATGTGGATGACACCGTTATCAGCATCAACATCCGATGTTGAGACTGTGGCATCATTCACCTTAACACTGTCATTGGAAGCGTCAATTTTCACCTCTGAACCTTCAACCGTAGTTGCTGATTTCTGCGTCAAGCTAAAGTCAGCCGCCTTCACCTTGCCTGAGACGACGTGATACGTCAGGATTTTCTTGAGCTTTGGAATGTCATTAAGCAATGCTTCTACTGTGCCGTTTGGAAGCTTAGCAAATGCCTCATCAGTAGGTGCAAAGACGGTAAATGGACCCGCGCCTTTTAGAGTATCTACCAGACCAGCCGCCTTGACTGCAGCAACCAGGGTGTTGAAGGAACCAGCTTTAACTGCAGTATCAACAATATCAGCCATTTATCCACCTACTTTTGTGCAATCTGTTAACAACTTTTAGTATGACATCCTGTTGTTATAAATCATGTTTAACGAAGTGTTTGATTAGTGTATAAGTTGTATAGTTTGTACTGAAAAGATTCAAATCGTTACAATAAATAAAGCTAAAATTACATAAACATTGCATAAACTAAGTCTATCTGTTTCTAGAATTTGATCTACCCTTTAATAAGGTAATCAAAGTTCATTAAAAATCTACAGTTATAGGCTAGTTTTTTATCAAAAAAATAGTTTATCAAGTAGCTTATAATAAGTGCTTAATTTATCACCAACGATAGATGGTGATAGGTTTGAGGTCAATTTAGAGAAATATACATCTCCAGAAATTAAGTTTCAGTCCAAGTGCTACAAGGATTTCATCTTAATTTTTGGAGTGTCTAATAGACTCAATGAGTGTTTTTCCTGGATATCGAGGATGTTGTCCTTAGCTATCACACCTGCCACTTTCCAACCGATTACTGCTCTAAGGCTCGATTCCTATTTCTATCCTGGATATTGCGCTCCAGATGCTACTATCTCACGCTGTAAATCTTTAATAGAACCGAAGAACTCAGCTCGAAGACGGTGCATCTCGTCAATAGTTTCACCCTGCATTAACGCGATTCCTGCCAGTCCGGCTTCCACCCAACGGGAGCGTTCAGCCAAGGCAGACATGATTGTACTAGACAAACTGCTAGGGTTACCGGGTTCAAAACTCCAGCGCGGTTCCAGACGATGCAGTGCTGCCTCAAGAGTGGCAGTGCGTGAATGGATTAATACGCAACCCGAAGCTGCTGCATCATATACAATTCTCGCTTCCTCCGAACCTCTAGTCGGAACTAGAACTATATGATAAGACCGCAGTTGTTCAAAGAACTGCGGCCCGTAGGGAACGGGAGTAAGAAAACGAATCTGTTGAGCATGGTTACGTGCGAGGGAGACCAAATGTTCCTTCTGCGAACCTTCGCCCATGACATCGAGTTTCCAGGGAGGTATCTGATCTCCAAGGGCGGTGAGAGCTTCGATTGCATCGTCTACACCTTTCCATGCCTCAAGTCGAGTAGGCACGATAATCCGGATAGGCTCGGAACTGGATTGTTGAAACTTACGCTTCACCTCCTCCTCATTCGCAACGTCTCCATCCTGAAGCCAAACAGCTTTAGTCAATATCGAGCGACGCGCCAAGTGCCCATACCGTTGCTCTACTCCAGTACCCAAAAATATCGTGGCATCAGCCTCGGCAACGCGCCTGTTGAACTGTGAGCGTACAAGCCCAGCTTTGAGTGCTGACCAACCGCCACTCTTTTCAAGCATGGCTGCGGGGTCACTATCCAAGCAAAATACTTGCATTCCCTTGGCGTACCGACGTCCGACCTCATAGCTCAATGTCGTCAAATCCCACAGATTGCGTGAGCAGGTCGTATGCCAGACTGATGCATTGCGAGCTTCCTCAATCAGTGCCGCCCTGATTGCTGGATATCGGAGCAGCCAACTGCGCGACCCACCACTCCAGGGGAGAATCCGAAACGATAGTCCTGGGTACTCTTCCAGGGCAATATCATAAGTATCTGCCATAGCATTGATGTCAGCAGCCCTCAGGCAGATTAGTCGAAGTTCTGGCTCATATTTGAGCTGCGTGAGAACATCGCGAGCTAGCCCCATAGGAATCGACACATGTTTCTCGTCAGCTGAGAACACAGGAATGGGAAAGGTTATTGTGTACATATTTAGTTGAGAGGCGGATTCTAAAGTAAAGCTAAAGTTTAAGTTTGCACAACTAGGTGATCGCTTTCATCAAGATACAGGAGCTGGCGTAGTTGCCACAGGCAATGTCAAGAAAAGCATATCCCAGGATGTAAGCAATGGCGAGTGGTAAATCTTAGAACCGTGGTACAAGGCGATCGCAAAAACTAGACAAGACTTCAGGCAAGGCAACACCAGTCATTTACGTTTGTTTTGGGGTTTCTTCAGATAGGACTTAGCCCAAGCATATCGAGAAGAATCTTTTTGCAGTAGTACTTCACAACTTCACTGCGTTTATTCTCATCCTTGGCATTTTTGACCACTCGCTTAATTTCAGCATCCTGATCTCGAATGCGAGTTCAAGCAGGCGGTACTCTTGCCAAACTTCAGCCGTCATCTGCTAGGTTAAAGAAAATTTTTCCTATTTCTTTATCAACACAGTTCAACATGGCAACTGGAGATTAACCTGTGAGTAACTTTAACGATGATTTATTCGACATCTCTGGTTGTGACAACCCCTCTCGCCGTGGAGATGTGATTTTTGTCCACGGTTTGGGAGGCAATGCGCGAGGTACTTGGCATCCCCAGGAAAGGCACGATGATAATAATTTCTGGCCTGCGTGGTTGGGAGAAGATTTCCCAGATGTGGGGATTTGGTCACTGGGGTATGAGGTGAAACCCTTTAAATGGAAAGGTAATTCCATGCCTTTGACGGATCGAGCCACGAATACTTTAGATCTGCTGGATAGTTATGAGATAGGCGATCGCCCCCTGATTTTCATTACTCACAGTATGGGCGGATTGCTGGTTAAGCATATGCTTCGCAATGCCAGAAGCTATGGTCGATGGAAGGCGATCGCATCCCAGACGAAGGGGATTGTTTTCCTGTCTACGCCGCATTCGGGTTCGGATATGGCAAGTTGGATTAAGTATATCGGTGGGATTCTCCGCACTACTGTCTCGGTTGAGGAGTTGGAGGCACACCATCCTCAGTTGCGTGACCTCAACCTTTTGTACCGCAATGATGAGGAGTTTAGCCAAATTCCGATGCTAGTTTACTGCGAAACGCGACCGACTCAAGGGGTTTTAGTAGTGAATCAAACCAGTGCTGACCCTGGTATTAGGGGGGTTATTCCCATTCCAATGGATTTGGATCATATCGCTATTTGCAAGGTGGCGGATAAAAAGAGTCAGATTTACCGCCAGGTTAAGCGATTTCTCCAACAGAGTTTAACCACTCCGCTAGCACCGATTGCATTGAGAGAAATAGAGGAACGACATCAGCAAGAGGTTGATAACCGTTTCTTACAAGCGGAAATGCTTAAACAAGAACATATCCGTAATAAAACTCAACATTTTTTTGAGCTTGGTATGATTCGGGCTGAGCTTGAGGGTTCCCTTAGAGCCTGGTATGGGAAACCTATCAACATTAACAAGGCAAACTTTAGGACTATTCTTAACAAATTTCCTGGTATTAACCAAGTGACGGCTAAGGCGATAGTAAATAACCGACCTGATGGTGGATATCAATCATTTGAGGAATTGGTCAATCTGAATCAGAGAAGCTGTCCTAACGCGCCATGGGACATTATTGAATACTTGGTAATGTTTGAAGGTTCTTTCGAGTCGCTACCTTGACTGAAGCTGCCCGAATCGGAACGGGCAAAGTTAAACCCGCCTGGTAAGAATGAGCTAAAGTCGTCCCTAACTCGGCAAGAGTACCCCATTAGAAACGCTAGCAAGTGCAACGACGATGATGTTTACAAACCACTAGAACGCCTCCTGGGATAGTGCTAGGCAACAACTTTTGGGGGATGTTGCTTTAACACCTGCTTAAGATACTGCCCTGTATAAGACCTCTCATTCTCCGCGACTTCCTCCGGCGTTCCTACCACAATTACCTCGCCCCCTTTATCGCCACCTTCTGGCCCTAAATCAATGACCCAATCGCAACAACGAATCACATCTAAATTGTGTTCAATTACCAAAATTGAATTGCCTTTATCCACCAAACGTTGCAAAACATTCAACAAATGATGGACATCGTAAAACGATAAACCTGTAGTTGGTTCATCAATTAAATACAGGGTCTTACCTGTAGCACGGCGAGCAAGTTCTGATGCTAACTTTACCCGTTGCGCTTCACCACCCGATAAAGTAGGTGCAGTTTGACCTAAGCGGATGTAGCCCAATCCAACATCAACTAATGTTTGCAATCGTGTGGATGCCCGTGGAATATTTTTGAATACCTCCAACGATTCCTCCACTGTCATATTCAGGACATCAGCAATTGAATGTCCCTTATACTTCACCTGCAAGGTTTCTCGGTTGTAACGTGCGCCTTTGCAAACTTCACACTGCACATAAACATCCGGCAGGAAGTTCATCTCAATCACATTTACCCCTTGCCCACTGCACGCTTCGCAGCGCCCACCTTTGACATTGAAAGAAAATTGCCCTGCTTTGTAACCTCTAGCTTTGGCTTCTATCGATTGAGTAAATATCTCCCGAATCGCATCAAATACCCCTGTGTAAGTAGCAGGGTTAGAACGGGGAGTGCGACCAATGGGAGATTGGTCAATCACGATCGCTTTATCAATCGCATTTAACCCCTTCATTTCCTCCAACTGAGCAGGAAACGGCACCTTACGAATGAGGTGATGTTGCAAAGCCGGGTATAGGAGTTCGTTGACTAATGTGGATTTCCCGGAACCGGAGACACCTGTAATGGAGACAAGCTTACCCAAGGGAATTTCAACATCAACGTGTTTGAGGTTATTGCGGTAGGCATCTTTGATCAGAAGCGATCGCCCATTTCCTTTTCTGCGTTCAGCAGGTGTTTCAATGACCTTCCGCCCTGCTAGATAGGCACCCGTTAGTGAATCCTCTGCTGATAGCAACGTCTCCAAATCACCCTCTGCAACAATCTTTCCTCCGTGAATACCCGCCGCCGGCCCAATATCAACAATGTGGTTAGCAGCACGAATTGTTTCTTCATCGTGTTCTACCACAATCAAGGTATTACCCAAATCGCGGAGTTTCGTCAGTGTTTGTAGTAAGCGCCCATTATCTCGTTGATGCAAGCCAATACTCGGTTCATCCAATACATAAAGCACCCCAGTCAGACCCGAACCAATCTGTGTGGCAAGGCGAATTCGCTGCGCCTCCCCTCCAGAAAGCGTCATTGCCGCACGGTCGAGGGTGAGGTAATCTAAGCCGACATCAAGGAGAAATTGTAGCCTTGCTCTAATTTCTTTCAGTGCCAGGTCGCCAATTTGGGCTTGGCGATCGCTTAACTGCAATTTGTCAATTCGTTCCCGACATTTTTGAATCGAAGCACCTGTTAAATCCAAAATTTGATATTGCCCCAGCCGTACTGCAAGGGCTTCTGGTTTTAAGCGTTTCCCCTGACAAACCTCACAAGGCTGGTCAATCAGATATTGCTCAAGCTTCTGTTTTTGTAAGTCTGAACTTGTGTCGTCATATTGTCGTTGCAAAATCCGGATGACACCTGCGTAATGCCGATAATCATTGCGTTCTTCAATCCAAATTGGTTTTTCCGAACCGTATAAAAGAATCTGTTGCTGTTCAGTTGTAAGCTGCTTCCAACGAGTTTGGATTTCAAAACCATAGGCTTGCCCCACGCTGTAGAGCAGAGAAAGGTAATAGGAATTATCCTTCTCTGACCAAGGTGCGATCGCAGCATACACAGGTGCTTCTGGGTCAGGCACTACTAAGTCTGGTGAGAAAGTCCGCAAGCTTCCCAATCCATGACACTGAGGACAAGCACCGTATGGAGAGTTAAAAGAAAACAGTCGGGGTGATAATTCCTCCATCACTGCCCCATGTTCCGGGCAAGCAAAGTTTTCTGAAAAGACTAATTCTTTCGGGGATTGTTGATAAGAATCCTCACCATTTGTAGAATTTTCTGGTAGACTACTATCGTGTTTTGCTGGCTCCTCTGACTCTCCTGAAGTATCATTTAACACTTCAACAACCGCAATTCCACTGGTACGCCGTAGACAGGTGGAGAGAGAATCAGTCAAACGCTCCTGTAATCCAGGCTTCTTGATCAGTCGGTCAACGACAACTTCAATGTTGTGAGTATAATTTTTATCCAATTCAATCGAATCACTGAGTTCTCGAACCTCGCCATCAACTCTGACGCGAACAAATCCTTCTGAGGCGAGACTCGATAGCAGTTTCTTATGGGTGCCTTTTTTACCCCGTACTACAGGAGCGAGGATTTGAAAGCGGGTGCGGTCGGGCAGTTCCATAATGCGATCGCACATTTGGTCAATCGTTTGCGGGGCAATATTGCGATCGCAAATCGGACAATGCGGCTCCCCAGCCCGTCCAAATAATAGCCGTAGATAGTCGTAAATCTCCGTTACCGTACCAACTGTGGAGCGAGGATTATTAGAGGTGGATTTCTGGTCAATCGAGATTGCAGGACTTAAGCCCTCAATCGCATCGACATCCGGCTTATCCAGTTGTCCTAAGAATTGCCGCGCATAAGCACTAAGAGATTCAACATAGCGGCGCTGCCCTTCAGCAAAGATCGTGTCAAAGGCGAGGGACGACTTACCGGAACCGGAGACACCCGTGAAGACAATTAAGCGATCGCGCGGCAGTTCCAGGTCAATATTCTTCAGGTTGTGCTGCCTTGCTCCCCGAATGCGAATGATGTTCTGGCTATTTTGATAGGTATTAGTAGTCGAAAGTTGCCCAGCTTGGGATTCAGTGGACAAGAAACCTGAAATATCAGCACGGTCAGACATGGGAAGCAGAGAGCGAAATAGTCCCTAACAATCTTAACGCTGCCGCTTCTAGACCATGCGGAATCAAGCGATAGAGATTAAGATTGCTGCCTAATGGAATTACAACCTGCTAGTGGGGAAGGTAGGGCAGAAATTACTCCCTCATCTCCCTCACGCTTCCCCAACTGCTTCTATCGCTGCTTCAAGTGCGATCGCAATATGCGTCCAATGCGTTCCCCCTTGACAAAATGCAATGTATGGCTCTCGTAGTGGGCCATCCGCTGAGAATTCTGAGGTGCTGCCATCAATAAAGGTGCCACCTGCCATCACTAACTGACTCTCGTAACCGTACATTTCAGCAGGTACGGGTTCGAGATAGGAACCAATGGGTGAGTGCTGCTGAATCGCTCGACACAGGGCAATCAGCTTCTCTGGTGAACCCAGCTTCACTGCCTGAATCACATCGCGACGCGGTGCCATTGGCAGAGGATTGACTGGATAGCCCAGTTCTTGGAAGACATAAGCAGTTAGATGATTACCTTTAAGCGCTTCTCCCACCATCTGAGGGGCAAGAAACAATCCTTGAAACAGCAACCGATTCTGCTCAAATGTCGCGCCTCCCGCACTGCCAATTCCTGGTGCAGTCAAACGACAAGCCGCCGCTTCTACTAAATCAGCACGACCCGCAACGTAGCCTCCAGCCGTAACAATTGTGCCACCCGGATTTTTAATCAAGGAACCAGCAATCAAGTCAGCACCAACGGCTGGGGGTTCTCGATCTTCAACAAACTCGCCATAACAGTTATCAACAAAACAAACGGTATCGGGATTTTGTTGTTTAACTAGCTGGACAATTTTTTCAATATCAGTAATCGAAAGGCTGTCTCGCCACGAATAGCCACAGGAACGCTGGATGAGTACCAAACGAGTGCGATCGCTTATCGCTTGCCCCAAGGCTTGCCAATCAACTTTTCCTTCAGGAGTTAGAGGTAATTGACGGTAATCAATGCCAAACTCAATCAGGGAGCCTTGGTTTTCACCACGTAAACCAATGACTTCTTCTAACGTATCGTAAGGAGCACCAACAACGGCTAGCATTTCATCGCCAGGACGTAACACACCAAATAAGCAACAAGCGATCGCGTGGGTTCCTGACACAAACTGCACCCGCACGGCGGCAGCTTCTGCCCCCATCACTTGAGCAAACACCTTATCTAACGTTTGGCGACCCAAATCATCATGACCATAGCCACTAACTCCGGCAAAGTGATGAACACCCACACGATGCTCTCGAAAGGAATCCAGCACTTTTTTGAGATTTTGCTTGACTCTCGTGTCAATTCCGTAAAAAATCGGGAATAGTGCCTTTATGGCTGCTTGCAGCTGTTCTGAACTGTTCATTAAAACGTTGATTGTCGATTTGGGTTTTTAGAACCAATCATAAATCTGAAATTTGCACATCAAACTACTTTGTGCAGATCGACTTGAAACATTGATCTTTATCTTATATAGGGTTACTGCATGACAATTGCCACCTCACCTCAACTCCGCTTCAACTGGGTCAATATTATTTATATGGCTCTGATTCACGTTGGAGTGCTTTTTGCCTTACTTCCCAGTAACTTTAGCTGGAAAGCAGTTGGCTTAGTCGTTTTCCTCCACTGGGTAACAGGTGGCTTGGGTATTACGTTGGGATGGCATCGTTTAGTCAGCCATCGCAGTTTTCAGACTCCCAAGTGGCTGGAATATTTCCTGGTTTTCTGTGGCGCACTAGCTTGCCAAGGGGGAGTCATCCATTGGGTTGGACTCCACCGCATCCACCATTTACATTCCGATACCGAAACCGATCCACATGATTCCAACAAAGGCTTTTGGTGGAGTCACATGGGGTGGATGTTCTATCAAGTTCCGGCTCATGACGACATTCCTCGATTCACTAAAGATATCTGGGATGACCCAGTTTATAAGTTCTTACAAAATTACTTTGTTCCAGTTCAAGTTGTCTTAGGGCTGTTGCTGTTTGCAATCGGCGGTTGGCCGTTTGTTGTTTGGGGAATATTTGTTCGGCTTGTGGTTGTGTTCCACTGCACTTGGTTTGTCAACAGTGCTACCCACAAGTTTGGGTATCGCACTTACGACTCCAATGATCGCTCGAAAAACTGTTGGTGGGTTGCCTTAGTCACCTATGGTGAAGGCTGGCACAACAACCATCATGCTTACCAATATTCAGCACGACACGGCATGAAGTGGTGGGAAATAGACTTCACCTGGATGACAATTCAGTGCTTACAACTATTGGGTTTGGCACAGAAGGTAAAACTGGTTGAGAAGGCTTAGGACTGTTAATACCAAATTTGCTCTGAATAGTCACTTTTTTTAGTTGTAGAGACGTTCCGCCGGAACGTCTCTACAACTTTATGCTCCTAAAACTGCCCATTTCCCTGAACAACCTGTTTAAGGGTTGTCAGTGATTCTAGGTTAATCATTCCGCGACGATAGCCTTTCTGATTTGATATGCCTAAGAATACCGCGTCTCCCCGTTTTGGGTTACGTGAAAATCGCGGTGAGGAATTGATGTAAGCTGAGGAGCTATCAACACCGAGGGCAAACTGACGGCTTTCTTGGTAAGACTCTGTAATGAGGCAGTCAGCATGACCACTACTATAGTGGTTCATCCATGCGATCGCTGATTCAATGCTATCGACTACTTTGAAGGCAATCACTTTGTCTAAATAAGGCTGGTTCCATTCGGATTCGGCTGCCAAGGTTAATTGGTCAGGAAACTCAGTCACCAGTTCGGAATCACCCCTGAGTTTGAAGCCCTTATCCTTAAGGCTGTTCCACAAGATCATTAAAGCAGAGGGTTTTTGATAGCGATTGATGAGAATCTTTTCGATCGCATTTACAGGATCTGGCTCACTGGCATGGCTATCCAAGATTACCCTACGCACCATTTCCAAACTACCTGTCGCAGACCAGTAAAGGTAGCAGTTGCCCATTGCTGACTTCAACACAGGTGCGGTGGATTGCTGCACGACTTGCTGCACCAGTGTTGGTCGTCCGTAGGGAATGACTAAATTCAAAAACCGATCTTGAGTGACTAAATCTCGAATCGAAGCGCCTTGCTCTGATGCCAAGATTTCCAAGCAGCCTGGGGGTAAACCAGCCTCATCAAGAGCATCCTGTAACGCCTGGGCAATCACCAAATTTGATTGACTGGCTTCGCTACCGCCTCGGAGAATCAGGCTATTACCTGTTTTGAGACAAAAGCCTGCTGCGATTGCTGCCAATTCGGGAAACGCTTCATAAATGAAAGCAATCACACCCAGTGGCATTAGCTGGCAGTAAGTCTGAGAATCATCAAGCTGGTAGGTGGCATTCATCACTCGCCGGATTGGATCAGCGAGTTCCCCAATCCTGTGCAAGATCTGAATCGTTGTCTGTAGCCGTTCTGGTGTTAGTTTCAGCCACTCTAAAATTAGCTCTGGCACTGCCATTTCCCGACTGGCTTCTAAATCCAGCGTATTAGCATCCAAAATGTCATCAAAGGCGTTTTGCAGCGCCTGTGCCATTGCATGAACACCACGACTGCGATCGCCTCCTCTGGTCGTCGCCAATGTTAAAGAAGCCCGGTAAGCACGGGTCACAGCATCAGTAGGGTTAGGCGCAAAGCGTCCCGCATCCGCATCCATATCCATCTTCTGCTAACGTCGGTAAGTTAACCAAACCATTAGCGCTGGGAGTACAGCTAGCAGCACCGCCAGTAACGCCCAGAAAATAATGCTTGGTCCACTTGGTGAGCGCAAGGCTAGTGGTAGCCAGACAATCAGCAATACCAAGACAATTCCCAAAGCAACAGGAAGATAGCTTTCTCCAAGACTGGCATGAGCTGTATTCCAGCGATGCCCTGTCCAGCGCCAAGCTTTTTTGTAGGGGTAGCTTGTGGATAGCTGCTCAATCACATAGCCACTTTCTTCAACCACAAAAATTTGCTGACAGCGGTTGCAGCCGAAGGCTTCCGTCAGCGTAATCGGTACTAGTGAACCCCGGCGCCGACAGGGGCAGGGGTACTCAGTAGTTAGGTCAATTTTCTGAGCTTTTTGAGATGGCACAAGCGCTATTTCATTACCAAAAAACTTCAATGCCGATTGTCCAAAATATGCTAACCCTATTGTTTGCCAATTACACTAAACTTGTGCGATCGCAAACCCTTACAACAAAAGCAGCATCCCTGAACTTGATTGAGACGCTACCTAGGGAACGCCCATCCCTTACTATAACCCGTTCTTCAAGGTTCACAAATCTCCCAGCCTACACAACTTTTCATGTCACTTATAGTTAAATTAGCTTAGTAACCAACAAGTAGCAAACTGTTTTTATTGATTTTTTAATTTCTAAGCGGGTAACGCGATTCGAACGCGCGACATTCACCTTGGCAAGGTGACGCTCTACCACTGAGCTATACCCGCAAACATTCACTAATCTTTAGCTTCGCAGAATTATTCCCATTTGTCAATGGGGAGGATTGGTTGAGAATTTCTCCCCGCTGCTCTACTTACCGAAAAATCACGCTAGAGGTTAAGGTTAATTCCATCCCTCAGGTATCCGCAGACTCTATATGTTCAACCGTTGACTCCGAGGCGATCGCATAATTAGAAGAAACTGGCAGCGCTTGAGTTCTCACGGTACCGTCCTCATAGGAACCGTTGTTTGAGGCTGAGCCAATACCTTTAAACTCTTGCATCAAACTTGCCATTTCCAACGCATTCATCGCATAGTCCCAACCCTTGTTACTTTTGATTCCAGCCCGTTCCAGGGCTTGCTGCATTGTATCAGCCGTCACAATCCCAAAGATTACGGGTACCCCGGTTTGGAAACCAGCGTTAGCAATTCCCTTTGAGACTTCGGCACAAACATAATCAAAATGAGGTGTTTGACCCCGGATGACAGCACCAAGGCAGATGACGGCATCATAGCGACGGGTAAGCGCCGCTTGGCGAGCCATCAGGGGTACCTCAAAACTACCAGGCACCCAAATGTAATCCACTTGTGTGCCGTGGGGGTTGGTATCAACACCGTGGCGTTTCAAGCAATCTTGACACCCCGCTAAAAGTTTTCCAGTCACTAGATCGTTAAATCGACCAATGACGATCGCAAACCGTAGGGGTGTGGACGAAGTAAAATTTCCCTCGAAAACTGCCATGGCTGTCTTTAAATTTTGAGAGTGTGTGGGTTATTATCCTCCCAATCTAAACCACAAAAGAACTCAACGCCCCAACTAGAAAGACAAGAGCAACCCAAACGCCAGAACCTAAGAAAATCAGCCTTTTCGATTGATTCCAGTTCTGAGGCGAAGCATAGGCAACCGGGACACCAACGACCATAACGAATGACAAGGCAACCAGAGCAGCAAGTGATAATTGAAATATGACAGACATTTTCTGTTACTCCCAAGAGACTGGATAAAAACTCTTCAGTCGGAAATCGACCAATGCTAGACTCCGGAGGTCTTCTCCGGAAATAGGAAGCGTGGTCACTTGTGACTGATATTAAAACCTTCCTGACTAGTAACCTACCAAAATTTGACCCGCTTTTTTTGAAATTCCCCAAATCAGGTAACGCTCCAGAGCCTATAGAGCCAAAGCCTCAGTTTAGAAGTCCTGTTAGGGTTCATGGACTACCCACTTTGAGCAATGAACAACAAGTAGCACAGGAAACCACTTAGGCAAGAAGAGAAGAATGGATCTGATTTTATGTCATACAACAACTGACTTTGATTCCCTTGGCGCTGCTGTCGGGCTAACGCGCCTCAAGCCTGGAGCAAAACTCGTTCTTACAGGTGCTGCCCATCCAGCCGTGCGGGATTTTTTAGCATTACATCGGGATGAGTATGCTGTAATTGAACGTCGCGCCGTTAACATCGAACAGATTCGATCGCTGATTGTCGTCGATGCCCAAAAACGCGATCGCTTAGGGAAAGCCGCAGAGTGGTTGGACTTACCTCAGTTAACAAGTATTGAAGTCTACGACCATCACCAGGGTAGCGAGACAGATATTCCCGCTACTCACACTCAAATTGAACCAGTAGGCGCCGCTACAACCCTAGTTGTCGAGCAATTACAACAAGCCTCAATTCAGTTGACACCCATTGAGGCGACAGTGATGGCACTGGGTATCCACACTGATACAGGCTCCTTAACCTATGACCAAACAACACCAAGGGATGCAGCAGCTTTAGCCTGGTTGATGGCGGCAGGAGCAAATGTGCGACAAATTGCTGAATATGTCGATCCTGGTTTATCTTCCCAGTTGCAGGAACTCTTAACCGAAGCCCTAGATAGTCTACAGTCCCAAACTCAGCTAGGACACACCATCTCCTGGGTACTTCTAAAAACCTCTGACTATGTACCAGGGTTATCTAGCCTAGCATCACGATTACTAGAATTAACTGAGAGTGATGCCCTACTGCTAGCGGCAGAGTATGGGGGGAGAGGACAAGAAGATGGGGAAAAATTATCACCCTACCGCTCTACCACCCTACCACCTCATCAACAAGAAACTTTATTACCTCAATCCCAATTAAGCATAATTGGGCGATCTCGTATTGAGGGAACCAATTTAAACGAGTTGTTTCAACCGTTTGGGGGTGGAGGACATTCCCAAGCAGCCGCTATGAGAATCCGAGATGTGAATCCCTCGGAACTACTAGAACAGCTAGTTAACCAACTCAAAGAGCAAATTCCCCAGCCTCTAACTGCACAAGAATTGATGTCTTCGCCAGTCCGCACGATTCGCCCAAATACCACGATTAGCGAAGCTCAGAGAATCTTGTTGCGGTATGGGCATTCAGGGCTTTCGGTAGTAGATGAAAACGACGAGCTAGTTGGGATTATCTCGCGACGGGATATTGATTTAGCGTTGCACCACGGTTTTGGTCATGCGCCAGTCAAGGGTTACATGACTAAGAATGTGAAGACAATCACTCCCCAAACGTTGCTGCCAGAGATAGAGTCCCTAATGGTGACTTACGATATTGGGCGTCTGCCAGTTTTGGATAATGGGCAGTTAGTGGGAATTGTTACCCGCACCGACGTTTTACGGCAACGGCATCAAGAGGGGAGTGGGGAGAATTCTTATTTTATCCCAATCACCAATCCTCAATCACTAATTCCTAATTTGCGATCGCGTCTTGCTCCCCCGCTTTGGGAACTCCTCATGAGGACTGCTCAAGAGGCTGACCAACGTGGCTGGCATCTTTATCTGGTAGGGGGAGGGGTGCGAGACTTATTACTCGCTGACGCGGCGGATAAGCTGCTGCTAGAAGATATTGACCTAGTGGTGGATGGCTATCATCGCTCAGCGGATACAGGGGCAGGAGTCACACTCGCTAAAGCCCTCCAGAACATCTACCCAAACGCTCGATTAGAAGTCCATGGGGCGTTTCAAACGGCGGCATTGTTGTGGCATAACGATCCCGTTCTCGGTTCGCTCTGGATCGATATTGCTACGGCTCGGACAGAATTTTATCCTTATCCGGCAGCTAATCCAGAAGTTGAAGCCAGTTCAATTCGCCAAGACCTTTACCGACGCGATTTTACAATCAATGCAATGGCGGCTCGTTTGACGACTTCCCGTGGTGGAGGGTTGCCCCTATTAGATTTCTTTGGCGGTTTACTCGATTTAAAATCGCATCAAATTCGGGTACTGCACGCCAATAGCTTTATTGAAGACCCTACCCGGATTTTTCGAGCAGTGCGGTTTGCTGTACGCTTGGGCTTTCAAATAGAGGCGCAAACCGAAGCCTATATTCGCTATGCAATTGAAAGTGGTGTGTATGAGCGATCGCTTTTAGCCAACAGCAAAGCCCCAGCCCTCCAAACCCGCCTTAAGGCAGAACTGAAGTATATTTTGCAAGCCCCGTATTGGGAAAGAGCCTTGGAGTTGCTCGATTCTTTAGAAGCACTGCGGTGCCTCCATCCCACACTGAAGTTAGATGAGCAGTTGTGGTGGCAGGTTCGTTTGGTTAATCGGTGGCTGCGACGATTTGACCCTGACAAAAACCTAGAACACTGGCAGATGCGGCTGGAAGTCTTGCTGGCTCATCTTGCACCAGAATCGCGCACGGCAGTTGCCATAAATCTTCAGCTTCCAGCAGACAGTATCGAACGCCTTGAGCAACTCGATCAAGTAAAAGCGAAGGTTGTCGAGACTTTACCCACCTGCCAACGCAGGAGTGAAGTTGTGCAACTACTGCGCTCTTACAAGCTACCAAGCTTAGTTTTAATTGCTGTCCAAAGTCCAAGAACAATCCGACGCAAAATCTGGCAATACCTCACCACTTGGGCTAATATGCAAGCCCCGCTAGATGGCAATACCCTTAAACAACTGGGTTACAAACCGGGACCCCAATACCGACAAATTCTAGACGAACTCCTAGCGGCGACACTCGATCAGGTGATTCAGAATGAGGCAGACGCGAAAGCTTTTTTGGCAGAACATTATCCGCTAACAGGTAATGCGTGATTAAGTTGCTTGGTTTAGCTGTCAGCCGTCAGCTTTCAGCCATCAGCTCTTTAGGGAAAAGTTGATTCTCCTATTTCTGACCTCTAAGCGGTAGCATAATTGGGACAGTGGGGAGTGAACTTTTATGAACTTGACGGCTGGAACTGTTCTACTCAAAGGCAATTATGTCCTCGACACCCAACTTGGTAATGGTGTTTTTGAGCTAACTTACCGAGCAACTAACACGCAGTCCGGGCAAACGGTTGTCATCAAAACTCTTGGTGAAAATCTGCGCCAACATTCAGAAATTGACCGATTTAAGCAAAAATTTCTAGAGATGGCTGAGCGCTTGAGCCGCTGCAAGCATCAAAATCTCGTTCAGGTTCTTGATTATTTTGAAGAAGCGGGATGTCCTTACTTGGTGATGGAGTACATTCCAGGGCAGACTCTGGCGGCACTTGTCGAGTCAAAAGTGCTACCAGAAGCGAAATCTCTTGAGTATATTCGTCAAACGGCTAACGCCTTGAGTGTTCTTCACAAGGCTGGCTTACTACACCGGGATGTCAAACCTCAAAATATTATTCGACGTCAAGACACTGATTGTGTGGTGCTGTGTGAGTTTGGGATTACTTGTGAGTTCACCGCAGGTGTGATGCAAACTCATACCAACTTACTTTCAGCTGGGTATGCGCCGCAGGAGCAATATTCACTGGAGGCTCAGCGTACCAGAGCAACTGACATTTACGCCCTAGCCGCAACGCTCTACGACTTGCTACTTGGACGTCCACCGTTACCCGCACCAGTTCGGCAAGCCCTACAGACGAAAAACGCCGATCGCCTTTTCCTTACAGAGTTACAGCAACACACCCATAAACTGAGTCCCACAGTTAAACAAGCCTTGTGGCAAGCTTTAGCAATCGCTCCTCAGAAACGCCCCCAAACCGTAGAGGCATGGCTGGCACTGTTTCCCAAACCAGAAAAACCACCGTTGCCTCAGCCTAAACCCGCTCAAGTCCCGGTAGCTAAACCTAAGGTAGATACAGCAGGGGTAGCTCCCGTAAACAACTTTGTCAAGGCGAAAGCAAAACCGACTCCAAAGAACAGCGTAGTTAAACCCAAATTAGAGACAGGAGTTGCTCCCCTAAATAACTCAGCAACGGCGAAAGTACAACCGACTCCAAAGAACAGCGTAGTTAAACCCAAATTAGAGCCAGAAGTTGCTCCCCTAAATAACTCAGCAACGGCGAAAGTACAACCGACTCCAAAGAACGGTAAAACGCCACCCTTAACACCAACAAAAAATTCGATCCCTCAGCCTACACTCCCTCAACTCCCAATCACAAAAATCAAAACGTCGGGGGGTCATAATTACCTTGTTCCTAAAAAACGCAAACCCACTAAGGCTGGCTTGCCACTCAAGGCACTGATAATGACAAGTGCGATCGCAACATCCGCTGGGGTAGGATTTGGCTTTGCACTCCGGATTAACAGCCCAAATATACCCGGTTCTTCGATTCTGCACACGGAGCAATCGTTTCCCCCCTCTAGCAATTGGCCGATGTCAAAGCATCAACTCTAATGCCATCATTGCAACTACGGTTCTCATTCTGGGATTTTCCCTTAACCAGCCAAGCCAGAAAGGCTCTTCAGGCAGGATTTATGGGAATCACGTTATAATTTGTTGCGGATACTAAAGAATTTTTCTCATGAGTAATTCTGTAATTCACGCCTTTTTTCTAGGTAGAGCTGTAGCTCAAGCCCTGAATGAACAGGTAGAAGACGCGCTGACTAATGCTTTAAGCGAACTCGGTAGATTTGATGCCGAACAACGTGAACGGTTACGGCAATTTACCGAGCAAGTCATGGAAAGGGCTTCCAGCGAGGCTGAAACAACAGTACGTGGGCGAACAACAACTACAATTGTGCCAATTGGCTCTCAGCCACTTGACATGCAAGCAACAATCGATGAACTTCGAGCTGAAATTGCCCGCTTACGTGCCGAATTGCAAGTCTACCGTAATCAATCGGTCTAATTCCAAAACGATCTGACCGTTCAATTAGGGAATACCTTGTTGTTATGAGAGAACCTTGGCACACCTGCCAAACTTAAAAGACTCTCATTCATCTTAATCGTTCTTAATAATCCTGATTTTTGAGAAACTAATTTAGGAACCTAAGTGTCTGCTCTTTCCCAAGAACCTGTCAACCTTAAGCAAAATAAAGAACGCACGGTGGCAACGCAGCGTGACTTAGGTAAGCTCTACAAAGACAAAGCTTATCGGTGGAATAAAGAAAATTACTCCCGTCACCGACGCTTTGTAGATATTTGGTCATTTGTTTTATCCCTAATGACTGGGTTATGGCTCGATGGCAAGCCTTGGAGCTATCCCGGCGGGATGACGGATGAGAAACGAGCAGCTCGACGTAAAACCCAAGCGATCTGGATTCGTGACACGTTTTTAGATTTGGGACCAACCTTCATTAAGGTTGGACAGCTCTTTTCAACTCGTGCTGATTTATTCCCCAGCGAGTATGTTGAAGAACTCAGCAAGCTACAAGATCGGGTACCTGCCTTTAGCTATGAGCAGGTTGAAGCAATTATTAAACAAGATTTAGGGAAGCCGGTTGCAGAACTCTTCAACAGTTTCGATCCGATTCCCCTAGCGGCGGCTAGCTTAGGGCAAGTTCACAAAGCCCAGTTGCACAGCGGCGAAGAGGTCGTGGTTAAGGTACAACGACCCGGTTTACGGAAGCTTTTTACCATTGATCTACAAATTCTTAAAGGGATTACCCGTTACTTTCAAAACCATCCTGAGTGGGGACGTGGTCGAGATTGGCTCGGGATCTATGAAGAGTGCTGTCGTATTCTTTGGGAAGAAATTGACTATCTTAACGAAGGCAAGAACGCTGATACCTTTCGCCGCAATTTCCGTAGTGATGATTGGGTAAAGGTGCCTCGTGTCTACTGGCGCTACACTACACCACGGGTGGTAACGCTGGAATACCTTCCAGGGATTAAAATTAGTCATTACGAAGCACTAGAAGCCGCTGGTCTAGATCGTAAGTTAATTGCTCATCTTGGCGCAAAAGCTTATCTTCAGCAACTGCTCAATGATGGCTTCTTCCATGCCGATCCCCATCCCGGCAATATTGCCGTCAATGCTGAAGGGGCACTGATTTTTTATGACTTCGGCATGATGGGGCGGATTCGGTCAAATGTGCGTGAACAACTAATGCAGACGCTTTTTGGCATTGCCCAAAAAGATGCCGATCGCGTTGTCACTTCTCTGGTTGAATTGGGTGCGCTTTCTCCAGTTGACGATATGGGACCCGTCCGACGATCCATTCAGTACATGCTGGATCATTTCATGGATAAGCCATTTGAGAACCAATCGGTAGCTGACATTAGTGAGGATCTCTACGAAATTGCCTACGACCAGCCTTTTCGCTTTCCGGCAACATTTACCTTCGTAATGCGAGCATTCTCGACTCTGGAAGGTGTCGGGAAGGGTTTAGACCCGGACTTCAACTTTATGGAGGTTGCAAAACCCTTTGCAATGCAGATTATGACAAACGGCAACACTCCCGATGGTAATAGCTTCCTCAATGAACTGGGACGCCAAGCGGCTCAAGTTGGTAGCACGGCTTTGGGTTTACCCCGGCGCATTGAAGATACGATCGAGAAATTAGAACGAGGAGACCTGCGCGTTCGAGTCAGGTCAATTGAATCTGACCGAATCCTCCGACGCATTAGCAGCATTCAGTTGGGAACCAACTATACTTTACTAATCAGTGCGTTCACTTTGTCAGCCACCATTCTATTTGTCAATGGGAATGTAGGGCTGGCGTTGGTCGTCGTTTTGGTCGCAGCGATCGCGGCATTTGCCCTGATTCGGTTGCTCCGACGACTCGATCGCTTTGATCGTATGTTATAACTCCCATAAAGACTTTGATGCCAGCAAACAATTTATGAAATGTCGCTTCACGGGTCTCACCGATCCGGGACTACTTCGTAATGTCAACCAGGATGATTTCTACATGGACCCTGAGGGGCGATTTTTTGTTGTCGCCGACGGTATGGGAGGTCATGCTGGGGGGCAAGAAGCCAGCCAACTCGCTACGGAGGCAATTCAGACTCATTTAGAACAGCACTGGCAATCTGCCACCTCGTCTGAAGAGTTACTGGAACAAGCCTTTTCCGAGGCGAATCAGGCAATTATTCTAGACCAACAAAAGCACCCAGAGCGCTCAGATATGGGCACAACTGCTGTTGTGGCGATCTTCCGTAACGAACAACCTTGGTTTGCTCATGTGGGAGACTCACGCCTCTATCGGCTACGAAGCTCCAATCTAGAGCAAATCACAGAAGACCACACCTGGGTTGCACGAGCAATGAAAGCCGGTGATATTACCCCAGAGCAAGCTCGAATGCATCCTTGGCGTCATGTCTTGTCTCAATGTCTGGGTCGTAAAGACTTACAGCACGTTGATGTTAAACCCATGGATGTGCAGCCTGGAGATCGCCTCCTGCTGTGTAGTGATGGTCTTACCGAAGAACTCTCAGATGCCTTAATTGCCTCTAACCTCGAACCTGACTTGGATTATGAACAAGCGGCAGTTAACCTTGTTGAGGCAGCTAAGGAAAAGGGCGGTAGAGACAACATCACGGTGGTGATTGTTGAAATAGACGCCATCAGTCCCGAGGAAGCCACTGCGCCGAGTCTCTAGCATTGACTACCTGATTGTCCTTCTTAATCCACACAGTCGTTCCTCGTCTTGAGAAAACTAGTAGCCTGAATTGAAGGATGAGTCCTGTTGTTGGCGGCGGTTACTGAGCCATAAAACACGGGTACTCTAGTCAACGATGAGAATTCATGGCAATCTAAGTAAATGTACTTAATCTATGAGGATGGCTGACCGAGCATCCTCATGGCAGTGTGCTGTACAAACAGGAAGCCAAAACCCTGCAAGACTTTAAGATTAAGAAGACCAATTAAGCAACTACTAATGGTAGTAATTTGTAGTAAGAATCTTTCGAGAGGATGAGGCAAACTACACCCTAAGACGGAAAAATATTAAGAGATTCAAAAGAATACAAGAAAAAATAATTTAGTCAGATTTATTCTTAGTCTGCTCTGCTCATGAATCCTTCGGTTCTGACTCGTGCCTCGAAACCTGACCATATTCTCGTTGTAGATGATTCGCCGGATAACTTATTCCTTGTTCAAACAATTTTAGAAGAAGAGGGATACGAAATTAGTTTGGCGGAGGATGGCCGCATTGCTTTAGAGCAGATCGAACAGTCCCCACCGGACTTGGTACTTCTGGATGTAATGATGCCAGAGATGGATGGCTTTGAAGTCACAAAGCGCATCCGGGAAAATACGAGTTTGCCCTTTATGCCAATTCTGCTGATCACAGCGTTTGATCAGCCAAGTGTGGTTAAAGGACTAGACACGGGTGCAGATGATTTTATTCGTAAGCCAGTGGAAGTCGATGAATTGCTGGCACGGGTGCGATCGCTTTTACGCCTGAAGCACGCGATTGATGAACGTGAGCAAATTGCCCGTCAACGGGAAGATTTTGTTTCCTGGATGACGCATGACTTGAGAACTCCCATTGTCGCAGCAGAGCGGATGCTGATGCTGTTTCAGCAAGGAGCCTTGGGAGAACTATCACCATCCATGCAAGAAGCCATCTCAACAATGGCGCGTAGTAACCGCAACTTGCTAGCGATGGTAAATACATTACTCGAAGTCTATCGCTATGAAGCGGGTCGTAAGAATCTCTGCTTCTCTCCCGTTAATCTCCAAGAGGTGGTTAAAGAAGTCACCCAAGAACTTGCTCCTCTTGCCAGTGAAAAAGGGCTGTCCTTGAACTACAAAAGCCAGGAGAATGTCAACGGTAAAGTAGTAGGCGATCGCTTAGAACTCCATCGCGTATTCACAAACTTGATTGGCAACGCCATCAAGTTTACAGATACTGGCTCAGTTGAAGTGCGTCTGAGTAATAACCATGACGAGAAAAACCCTGAAGTATCCCAGGTAGTCATTGAAGTCCAAGACACTGGGCCTGGGATTACCCTAGAAGACCAAACGATACTATTCGACCGATTCCGGCAGGGTAGCCATAAACGTTCTGGAAGTGGTTTAGGGCTTCACTTGTCTAAACGGATTGTTGAAACTCACCAAGGAACCCTTGAGGTTAAATCTGAGATAGATAAAGGCAGCTTGTTCATTATTCGCCTAGCCACTCATCATTAACTGTCAAGGTGTTAGGTGTTAGGTCGTAAGTTGTAGCGCACAACTTAGACTAAGACTAAGAAAAATTAGGGTTTTGGATTCCTTGTGCATGGTCTTTAACCTACCTCCTAATCCCTACAACCTGCGACCTTAACAGCGCTAGGTGGCTTGCACCCCTACTAACAACCAACAACCAACAACCAACTAACGCTTCCCTCGCTTCCACTTTGCGATCGCCTTTTGAGCCGCCTCGTAGGAAGGCGTGTTAGCTGGGACTAAAGTTGCCGCTTGAATCGCTTCCTTGAACTTACCCTGAGACGCTCGCGATTGCGCGATCAGATAAATCTTCTGGCTTCCTTGGGCAATTAACTGTTGCGCTTCGGCATACCCTGGTTGTCCAGCCTGAATTTTACGGAGAGTTGTGAGAGAACGGTTATAAGACGAGGCTTGGTTCGGTTGGATTTGTTTTTTTGCCGATTGAATAATCGCTTGGTTTTGCCGTTGCTGGGTAGTTAGAGCCTTCCACTGATTAATCGTCTTCTGAGCTTTGGCATAAACAGAAGGATTATCTTTTGGTACCAATTGAGCTGCCGCGATCGCACCTCCAAAATTTCCCTGATTCGCTCGTCCCTCTGCTAAATCTAGAATCACCTCACTCCAACGTGTAATGTCTTGCTTCGCCTGCTGATATAAAGGCTCACCTGGTTTCACAGTACGAGCTTGGACAATCGCCTTGCTAAACAGAGAGGCTTGATTGGGTCGGATTAAGCGCTTTGCCTGATCCAAAGCCGCTTGATTGGCTTGAAGACGGGTTGGCGCTGGTTTTTGGGGTGCCGCCACTGACAACTTATTACTGGGATTGGGGGAACTGGTAGGGGAGGCTTTTGCTGTTGGACTGGGATTGGGGGAACTGGTAGAAGAGGCTTTTGCTGTTGGACTGGGAGGTGACGTTGTCGGGGGTTCTTGAGCCGTTGGAGATGTTGGTAATTCTTTAGTAACTGGTGTCTCGTTTATTGACTTCGTGGTAAAAGCATCCCGGTTACGGAATATCACCGCCGCAATCATCAGCGCCAAAATCAGGATAGCGCCACCTCCCCAAAGTAGTAGTTGTTGCCACCAAGAAGTATTGACATGGCGTTTAGGTTGCCGTTCTGGAGAAGCAACCATTGCGCCTGGTTTATAAGTAGCTGGCGTTGAGGTAGCAGTAGGAGGAGAGATTAGAGATGTAGTTGGTCGTGTCTGTGTCGCCGAGAGCGGAGTTTTTTGTCCAGGTGTCGCCCCGTTGCGAGAATCCTCTGTATAACCGTTATCAGTTTCTAGTTTTGCCTTGGGGATAAAGGCGCTGGAGATGCCAACAGGAGTCCTTTCTTTAATGGGTTGGTTTTTGACAGAAGGCAGAATCAGTTGTTGACGCTGCGCCTCTGAGGGAACCACTGTCAAAGGGGTCTGAACAGGTCGCCAGTGGTGTTGGCTCAACTCTGGTAGACGAGTGTGTAGATACTGTTCGAGATGTTCTAAGGTGGTGTCGGTGTGATAGTAGCCCAGTGCTTCTAGAAGTGCTTCTGTAAAGAGTCCATGCCCAAGTACAGCAGCTTCGTGGGAAAATTGGTCAAGTTGACTGGACAGCACTAACACAATACCCATTTCGCGAGCTAATTCCACCGCCTCTGCCCCAACAGGGATACCAGATTGCAAGCCGGATGCTCGGTTCATGTCTAACAGAACTAAGATGTTTTCACTACCTTGAGCCTTGAGGGTTTCAAATAGCGATCGCATAGATATTCCTGTCCCTGGAATATCGTCTGGATTTCCATCAATCGGCATTAGGTAGTCAGCATTTTGCCAATTGACACCATAGCCACTGAAAAAGAACCAACGCCAAGTCTCTGATTGTCTTGAATTCTGGCGATTTGCCCTTAGCCAGTTCAAAATATTTTCGCGACTGGGATAGGTTGACTGGTCATTGACTAGTGGAGACGTGTCAGTTAAGAGTAAACATTGGTTAGACGGTAAGCTGGCTTGGCGTACTAAAAAATGCCGCAACGCCTGTGCATCCGCTTGCCCATAACTCAAAGGTTGTAAAAACTGATAGCGATTAATGCCAATTGCAACGCAAGCGTGATTTGCCATGTGCTCCGTGCCCCAGTTGTCTGGTGTAGTTGTTCGTGGGTTAAATAAATTGTCTTGGAATGAGAGGAAGTATTGGTACTATCGGCTTCCTTGATTTGTTGAGTGCTAGTTAAGCAGAAAGCGATCGCACTGCTCAACCACTCAACGAATCCTGACATACCTGGTTTTTTTGTACCTCTAAGGCTTAGTTTATGACTGTTTTTGGTCAAGAGGTAGATGAAATCTTCTACTAGAGACACTTATCCTCTAAAATAATGCACCTAAAACGCTAATTGCCAACAATCACTAGGGGGGTGAGTGCGTCATATGTTGAAGTCTAACCGAAGCGATTTCAACCCGCTCTTAATACTGTCAGTCCAGTTCAAGAAATCTTCTGCTGCATTTTTCCAGTTGATTGCCCAACAACAAATTACACCGCTAAGATTAATGCTTTTATTAGGCTTCACGGGCATCAGTTGGCTTGCCACAGCCACCGTTGCTCCTCAGATAGCCCAAGCCTACACAGCACGGGTAAACCTTTCCATAAATCGTCAAGTCGGAGAATCTTTCAACAGCTTTCTGCGCCGTGCAGAAGCCATTGCTAGGGCAGCAACGCAACGCAGCTTTGATTCAGATATCTTGGTGACTGACGTATCCGTAACAGTGATTGGGCAAAATCAAGGGGCGATCATCCCTATCTTATTGCTGGAAGTAAGCCGTCAATCTTGGAGAGGTCGTCCCGATCCCCAGAGTTGGACAACTTACTTCCCCGATACCCAAACCCTACTTGGATTTGAACAAGAACCACTTGTAGACGCTGAAACTCAGGTTCCCGGAGGACAGCCACCACCTCCACCTGGATCGCCTGGAGTCCCCGGAGCGCCTGGAGTACCTGGTGGAGTACCGGGCGCTCCAGCTAACACGACTCAGCCCACTGCTCCCACAAACATTGACATTCCCGACATTCCCGGTGCGCCAATTCGGCGTTTTCCTAACCAACCTCAGGCTCCTAATCAGGCTCCAGCTAACACGACTCAGCCCACTGCTCCCACAAACATTGACATTCCCGACATTCCCGGTGCGCCAATTCAGCGTTTTCCTAACCCAACTCAGGCTCCTGCACCCAATGCCCCGGCAACACAGCAGACTGGACAGTAGGGAGGAGAAATTGGGCGAAAGGGGAAGGGTTAAAGGGAAAAGAAAAGGAATATTTCGCATCTTTTGCGCTTATTCGTCAAAAGAGGCAGTGAAAGTTAGCCTTTATCAAGTACATACCTAGCCCCTTTGGAATCCATGTCATAGAATGAAAAGGCTGTCAAAATTCAGAACATACTCCCATGGCTGTTCCTAAGAAGAAAACATCAAAATCGAGGCGAGACAAACGCAAAGCAACCTGGAAGCGTAAGGCAGCGCTACAGGCTCAAAAAGCCCTTTCTCTGGGCAAAGCTGTTTTGAGTGGTCGTTCTAGCTTTGTATATCCCGCACCAGAGGAAGAAGAAGAAGAGAGCTAGAACGGAACTTTGGGCTATGGGAAAGGCAACACCAGGGGTCTTACGGTTTGTGCTATGACCATGAAAGTTAAGAAGATTTTGTCCTAAGAGCAAAATCTAACGCTACGGTTTGATTAGTACCCAAAACACTATCTCTACTGGCATCATGCTCGGAAAATTTTTCCGCAAACCAGAATCAGAACAGAGCGATCGCGTTCCTCCCGGTCAATACCTAACCAAAGGATTTCCAGTGCTGACCTACGGTCAGACCCCCCGAATCAGCACTGAAGACTGGGAATTTCGCGTATCGGGCTTAGCCGAAGCCAAGACCTTGAGCTGGTCAGACTTCATGGCAATGCCTCAAAGCGAATTCACTGATGACTTTCACTGTGTAACACGTTGGTCAAAACTGGATGTGCAATGGACAGGCATCAAGGTGACCGACTTTATGAAGTATGTGGAAGTCGATCCAAAAGCCACTCACATCGTTGAACACTGCTACGGAGGTTACACCACTAACCTTCCCATAGAGGATTTTGTGAGGGAAGAAAACTTTTTTGCTCATACCTTGTTCGGAGAACCACTAGCAGCAGAACACGGTGGCCCCATGCGCTTAGTCGTTCCCCATCTCTATGCTTGGAAAAGCGCTAAGTGGATTAATGGCTTAGAATTTCTCGATCATGATGAACCAGGTTTCTGGGAGCGTAATGGCTATCATCGTCGAGGTGAGCCTTGGGCAGAAGAACGGTACAGCGAGTAAGGAAATTTGAAATTGTAGCCATACATGGTTTGCCACCTACAATGTAGATGTTACTTGCAGCACCTATTGCCTTGCTCATTGGGCTGTTTAAGGTTTAAGTTGGAATGGCAAGTTTGACTCTCTGCAAAAGTGCTTTACTGTTTGTGAACAACAGGACAAGTAACGCACTGACATCGCTTGGCTTAGCCACCTCTGTCATTTTCCCGCTCCATCAAACAGGAGATTGACAAAGACATTCTTGATGCTACAATCGCAATACAAAAAGAGGATTCACAAAATGTATCACTGGGACCTGTAAGTCCGGATCGTGTTGATCCGGCAATTCATCAACCCTCTGAGATTTACGATCACCGCTCTGTTGAAGCTCGATGGCAAGCGGTTTGGCAGCAGACACAGATTTACGAAACCGATCTAGCCAGAGCGATTGACAGAGCTTCTCCAGAGCCTCGCCCTTTCTACAATTTGATGATGTTTCCCTACCCATCGGCAGAAGGGTTGCACGTTGGAAATGTGTATGCCTTTACAGGAGCGGACATCTACGCTCGCTTTATGGCGATGAATGGTCGGGATGTCTTTGAGCCGATGGGGTTTGATGCCTTTGGCATTCACAGCGAGAACTTTGCAATTAAGAAAGGGATTCATCCCCAACAATTGACAGCACGGAATGTTGAACGATTTCGAGAAACGCAGTTGAAGCGCATTGGCAACCGCTTCTGCTGGAATCACGAAGTCCAGACCACGAGTCCGGCATATTACAAGTGGACACAGTGGATTTTCTTGCAGTTGTTCAAAGCCGGATTAGCCGAACGCAAGAAAGCATCGGTTAACTGGTGTCCGTCCTGCAAAACAGTATTGGCAGATGAGCAAGTGATTGCAGGGAAATGCGAACGCTGTAGTGCGATCGCTATCCAACGTGAATTGGAGCAATGGTTTTTCAAGATTACCCGCTATGCCCAACGCTTATTGGATAATTTGGAGCATTTGGACTGGTCAGAACGGGTAAAAACAGCACAGCGTAACTGGATCGGTCGTTCTGAACATGACGGTACAGTGCAGTATCACTTGCGGGATTGGTTGATTTCCAGGCAACGCTATTGGGGACCGCCAATTCCGATTATCTATTGCCAGACGTGCGGCACGGTTCCGGTTCCAGAAGACCAATTGCCCGTTGAGTTGCCCCAAACGCAGGACTGGTTGCCGAAAGGAACAGGCAATTCTCCGTTGGCAGATATTCCTGAATTCGTGAATACAACCTGTCCGTCCTGTGGCGGTGCGGCGCGTCGAGAAACCGACGTATCGGATAACTTCTTGGATTCTGCCTGGTATTTCTTGCGCTATCCCTCCAGCAATTGTTCGGATGTTCCGTTTGACCCACAAATTACGGCAACCTGGTTGCCCGTGGATATGTACATTGGTGGAGCAGAACATTCAGTATTGCATCTGTTGTACAGTCGCTTCATCACAATGGTGTTGCACGATTTGGGATATATTCCGTTTGAGGAACCCTTTCGATGCTTCCGCGCTCATGGTTTGCTCACGAAAGATGGAGCCAAGATGAGTAAATCTAAGGGGAATGTGGTGAATCCTGACCAATACATTGAGGAATACGGTGCAGACACATTGCGAACGTACTTGATGTTTTTGGGTCCTTATGACCAGGGAGGCGATTTCTCGGATCGCGGTATTGCAGGAATACGGCGTTTTTTGAATCGCGTCTGGCAATTGGCGATGAAACATCAAGACTCGATCCAATCCAATGAATTGGATGTGGAATCCCAACGCGGGTTACATCAAACCATTCACAAGGTGAGAGAAGATATTCAAGCGTTGAAGTACAACACGGCGATCGCTACCTTGATGAGTTATCTCAACACCTTGGAAGCCAAAGAACAGCTTTCTCAAGCAGAAATCAAGTCCTATGTGTTGATGTTGGCTCCCTTTGCACCCCACATCACCGAGGAACTTTGGAGTCGCCTGGGTGAATCCTATTCAATTCATCAACAGCCATTCCCTCAAGCTAATCCAGAGTTTCTTACACAAGCGCAAGTGACGATTTCTGTTCAAATCAACGGACGGACTCGAACCACATTCCAGCTTGCTCCGGATGCATCTCAGGAGGAGGCGATCACGTTGGCAAAACAGTCAGAATCCTTGCAGCGTTACATCAATGAGCAGGAAGTTCGTCGTGTAGTTTATGTACCCGGTCGGGTTCTCAATCTCGTGATTTGATTGTCGCATCCCATTAGTTGAATGCTTTACCACTGGCTGGCGTTGCGTGCATTTTGCCTCCCTGCCAGTGGTCTAGAGCCTTTGTCGCCCACTGAAGTACGTTACTCTTACAAAAGCTGGAATAGGTGTTCGGGTGGCATACCAGCTATTTTTAGTCATACATATATTTTAATTAGCCAGGAGAGTTAAGACTTAGGTAGTCTTAACCTCTGGCTTTAATAATGCTGGGATGTCTGTTGTCAATCAAGAGTGGACTAACTCCCGCGACTGCCGCTTGACTCGACCGTCCATCGTGGCTTGTTGCAATCGAGTTAAAGCTTCTATATCTTCTAAGTCATGCTGAAGTACAAACAGTCGTCGCATTTGCTCTTCGGCTTCTACCGTCAGATACCCGGATTGAAGAACCTCTTGGACAATCTCACAAATTGTAGACATAACCCCGTTTCCTCAAGTGTCTTAGCCAGTATCAGGTGTCTTATCCAAACAATCTGTGATAGTTGGAAGTGAAGTTAGTGATGCTATTAAGCACTTTTTAGTGATGCAATCTCTCTTTTAATGTGATAAGAATCACCACTGACGACTATTTCAACAGATCACAGTTCATCGGGAACCTTGAAACTCATGTCGGTAAACCTTTTCCCTGTTCTTTGTCAAGCAACCCAGAGATGTTGAGCAAATCGGATGGCAAAGTTGACGAGAATAATACTAAAGAAAACCATCGTTGCATAAGCCCAGCGAGGATAACGATCAAGTACCAGACCTAGTGCGATCGCAAGTGACACAATAGCATAAGCGTAACGTTGAGCCGATGCCGAACTTCCAGAAAACATGATTAACCCTAAGGCGCAAAACCCATAAACCACCTCAATCAACCGCAGTTGATGGCGTAAGCGCCAGAGCAGGTAACCACCACCAAAAACCATCACGACGACAATTAACGACTCGCCTCCCAAGCGCCACGACGCTAACGCCAAAGCAAACGAGATAGAGATTACCACCACAGAACCGAGCTTTTGGCGAAAATGCCATAAGAGATAGATACTCCCCAAAAGCAGTACAAATAAGAACGGATGCCAAGGATCTACAATTGCGCGTTGCTCTAAATTTGTTTTGCCAATAGCGATTGTTATCAGTTCTCTACGCCAATCCTTCCAATTCAATCCAGTTGTATCTCGCCATGCCTTCTGAGCATGAACAAAAGCCAAGGGGTCACCAAAATTTAGAGCGCAATATAAGCTAAAAATAACTACTCCTCCAGCCGTAAGTAGAGCAGCGACGTAGGCACTTACTGGACGACGTTCTTTCCAGGCGACAATCAGGAATGTAGGAACAAGGACAACCCCCGTCACACGAGCCGCTGTCGCCAATGCCCCCCAGAGAGCCGCTAAAGCATGTTGTTGCTTATCGAAAGCTCTTAAAGCCGCTGTGCTGAACAACATAAACAGCCCTTCGGTGTAAATTACACTTCCAAATAAAGAAAGCGGACACCACGCCCAAACAGCCGTTGCCCAACGAGCCACACTTCCACCATGACGTTCCTCTACCCAACGATAGAGAACAACCAAGGCAGCTAGGAAAGCCAAATTATTCACCAGCGTTCCGGCGACGTTAAATGGTAACCCTAGGTACATCACGCCACGGGTGAGTAGAGGAAACAGCGGAAAAAAGGCAATATTGTATTTTTCCTTGATCGTACTTTCGTATTGATAGCCGCCTGTAACAATCGTTTCGTAGCGTGGGCTATCCGAGTAAGAGAAGAGGCTCCAATCAACAGTGGGCACAATCCCTTCTGGTGGAACTGGTAGTGATGGGGCAATCACTACCATTGCCACAACAATAACGACCCGACTGAGTAGCCACATAGCAGCGGCAAACCTGAAGGCTTTTGCCCATAAAGCTTTACTTCTGCTCATTAAGTTCCTGCTTTGTGCGTCAACTGGGGATTGGGCAAATCTCTGGAGGAGGATTGCAACCTAAGTCAGCTACTGCTCTTTTGAGCAATAAGCTTGAAGGGAATTATAGCGACGACTGGTTTTGTTTTGGTCATCAATTGGCAAGAATCTTGGCTCAGAGAGTCGTCTGTACTCTCAACTCCATGGCATGAAGATAATCAACTAACGAATCACATTTCTCGGCTATGTAATACGGAATCGAGCCTTAGGAGGTAGTAGGAATTATTGGGACAATCGTGGTTTTATGTTTCTATCTAGAAAACTAGCCATTCACGGCTTTGATGGCGATCGCTCACGTTGTCTGGTGGACTAAATTGTGAGATATGAAAACAAGTATCCTGAAGCGCAATAACGTCAACGTGCAAGGGCAAGGCAATCAAACGCTTATCTTTGCCCACGGCTTTGGTGCCGACCAAACCGTTTGGCGACACGTTGCCTGTGCGTTTGAATCCAACTATCGCATTGTGCTGTTTGACTATGTAGGGGCAGGGAAGTCAGACTTAACTGCCTACAGCCGCTCTCGCTACAGCAGCCTCTACGGGTATGCGGAAGACTTACTGGACTTGTGCGCTGAATTAAACCTGACTCAATCCATCTTTGTCGGTCATTCAGTCAGTGCAATGATTGGCTTACTTGCTTCCCTAATCGAGCCAGAGCGCTTCAGCCGCCTCATCTTTATTGGCGCATCACCTCGTTACCTCAACGATGTAGGCTACTACGGTGGCTTCGAGCAATCTGATCTGGATGCCATATACGCAGCAATGTCGGCTAACTATGAGGCTTGGGCGTGTGGCTTCTTTGCTTCCTTGCTAATGGGTAATCCAGACCGTCCAAGCCTTGCGCGTGAATTTGCCAATACTCTTGTCGCAGTCCGCCCAGATATTGCTCTGGCTCTTGCCCGTACAATTTTCCAGTCTGATTATCGTGCTGAGTTGCTGCGTCTAACTGTACCGACACTGATTGTACAGTCGAGCAACGATAAGGCTGTCCCACCAGAGGTAGGAGAATATATGGCTTCTAAGATTCCCAAAAGTCAGCTAGTCAACATAAACGCAGAGGGTCATTTACCTCATTTAAGTGCGCCCGATGAGGTAGTGCGAGCAATTAGCGCTTATCTATAGGACTTACGCATTGACAAAGTGAGCAGAATGGGCAGTAAGGAAAATTTGTGATTCAGTTGCGATCGCTCTTCGTCACAAGGACGGGTTGAGTTCGATAATACTGCTGTTGTCTCCCACAGATTGAAGACCATCAGAACGCCAAGCAAGCCATCGACGGCTAAGTGCAATCTCGACACTTACACTTTATTCCTGCTGGCTGAACCCAAGTATGCTGGCTGTAATCGCTTATCAGAAATTCTTGGGGATGTTTCCCATGACAGCATCAACCGCTTTCTGTTGCGAGAAAGGTATGAACCCAAAGACTTGTTCGACGAAATCAAACAACATATTGATTTAATAGACGGCACATTAAGCGGAGACGATACAGTCATTGATAAGCCTTATAGCGACCCAGCACTAACAGAATTAATCGGGTACTTCTGGTCAGGGAAACATCATAGAGTTGTCAAGGGAATCCAGCTAATAACCTTGTATTACACCGACCCGTCAGGTCAATCAGTTCCTGTCAATTATCGCATCTATGACAAACAGGAGGGGAAATCTAAAAACGATTATTTTCGAGAAATGATAGAAGAGTTAATAGCTTGGGGACTGAAGCCCAAGATAGTCACGGGAGATACTTGGTACTCAAGTCAAGAAAATCTCAAGTTTTTAAGAAACCAAAAATTAGGTTTTCTCATGGGTATTGCCAAGAATAGAAAAGTCTCGGTTCAGCCAGGAGTATACACTCAGGTTCAGGAACTGCTAATTCCAGATAACGGGTTAGTGGTCTACCTGAAGAATTTTGGGAAGGTAAAAGTATTTCGGAAAACGTTCAAAAACGAGGTCGAGAGGTACTATATTATGTTCCTCCCCTGCCTAGAAGAACTCGAACATTTAACTCGCTATGATTTCAAGCAAATGCATTCAATTCATTGGGGAATTGAATGTTACCACAGAGCCATCAAGCAGCTCTGTGGCATCGAGCGATTTATGGTAAGAACAACTGATGCGCTCAAGACCCACTTTTTTTGTGCTATTCGAGCCTTTACTCAGTTAGAGTTGATGCGGACTGAACAGCTAATTGAGAATTGGTATGAACTACAGAGAAATTTGTCTCTTCAGATTGCTCGTGAATTCATTTTGGGACATCTCAAACAGAGAATAGGGCTGAACGCATACTAGAAGCTTCCTGTCAATGCGTAAGTCCTAATCTAGTTCAGTGATAGGAAAGGTTTTTAGTGTTGATGAGTATTTTTCTGCTGTGCGATCGCATTTCCTCTTTTCCCTAACCATGTCCTAATTAGGTTGGATAGTATAGCAGTAGCCACAAATGTTAGGACATTAACGGGAGAAGAGCGTTCCCCAGAAGTGAGCCGATTTGACCCAAAGCTGACCGCCCAAAGCTGACTGCTGATTGCTATAGGCTTGTAGAAATTTGTCGCTAGAGTTGACCCAGTTGCAACAGCGCTTGAGCGAAGATAACCAACTCTAGGAATGTACTCGTGAACCTTAAACGGAGAGGGGGAGATTCGAACTCCCGGAACCTTTCGGTTCATCCGATTTCAAGTCGGACGCGATCGACCACTCTGCCACCTCTCCAGGTTTATCTATATTATCAAGGTCTTGCATTTATGGCGACTGGCTGTAAACAGGTTGTACAACAGTCGCTTCAGGATGCTGATAAAGCAACTGCTCAGATACCACCGTATAGTCTTTACCCATCCAAACTAGAGAGATTTGATGAACGACACCTGCTTCTAGGGAAACCAGGGAAAAGTTACGAAGGCGATCGCTTTCGGTTTGGATAATCCGAGGTACACTTGCTGAATTGAAGTAAACCGTTCCTTCCGGACTGGTAAAGATTGCAGTTCGTAGTTTCTCCTTGGTGTGGCGCATCGTATGGTGCATATGACCAAAGGTAACGAAAGGAATTTTTTTACCCAATGCTTGAGTTTTTGCGATCGCTTCTGCAAAATCTGGGTCGCCGTAATCCCCACCTAACGGTTGCCAATCTCTCCCACAGGGGTCTTCTGGGCGATCGCCTAATCCAACTGGACCATTGTGACCCAAAAAAATAATTGTTTCATAAGTCGTAGTCTGCGCCGCTGCAACTATGCGCTCAATCGACTCCTCAAAATTGGTAATGCCACACCGTTCTTTCAAGAACTCCTGATTTTTCCAAACTTCGCCACCCCAACTGTAAGGACGACTGCCAACCACAGAGAGATTGAACTCTGGAAAATCCAGTTTTCCATAACCCACATGAGTTTCACCCAGCAAATCTAACTGTTGCTGCACTCGGTCTTCCTTTTTGCGGTCGTATGGACAGCGTTTTCTTCCCCAGTCGGAGGCGCTATACCAAGCATCATGGTTCCCCATAATCGCTGCCTTGGGAAGGTCGATATCAGTAACTAACCGCACGATATCCACCGCTTCATTACCAAAATCTCCCACAAACAGCACCAAATCAACACCCAACTCATGAAGCGCGATCGCATCCTCAGCTTCCCATAAATCGTGGATGTCCCCAACAACAGCAATTTTGATCGATTGCTTGTAATTCCTCTGATTGCTCATGTGATCTCTCTTATCGGTCTTTCTCCAGGATAAAAAGCCTTACTGATTTTGGCAGTCTTTGTGGATATTCAACCCTAGGGAAGATTTCCTAAAGCCACTCAGCCACCATGCCAGTTTTGGTAAAAATAACTATAATTACCTCAGGCTGTTTTATCGCAATTAACTCAAAACCTGTGTTTACGACTGCACTTCCTCAACAGACGAAAGCTTCTTCATTTCTCCCCTACGACCTGTTTGGGGCAATTAATACCCTGAAAAAAGAACTCAATGCTGTTGTTCTTGCCCACTACTACCAAGACCCAGATATTCAGGATGTTGCCGACTATCTCGGCGATTCTCTTGGACTTTCTCAACAGGCAGCAAGTACCAGTGCCGATGTTATCGTTTTTGCCGGGGTTCACTTCATGGCAGAAACCGCCAAAATCCTCAATCCTGACAAGCTAGTGCTGTTGCCGGACTTAGACGCGGGTTGCTCTCTGGCTGACAGTTGCCCTCCCGAAGAGTTTGCCAAATTCAAAGCAGCTTACCCCGATCATCTAGTAGTTTCCTACATTAATTGCTCCGCCGAAATCAAGGCGATGAGTGACATTATCTGCACCAGTTCCAATGCTGTCCGGATTGTTAACCAGATTCCTGAAGACCAACCAATCATTTTTGCCCCAGACCGGAATTTAGGGCGCTATGTGATGGAACAAACAGGTCGTGACCTTGTACTGTGGCAAGGTAGCTGTATTGTTCACGAAACCTTCTCAGAAAAGAAGATAATCCAGCTAAAGATCGAACACCCAGAAGCCGAGGTAATTGCTCACCCGGAATGTGAACCACCCGTGTTGCGTCATGCTAGCTACATTGGCTCGACAACAGCACTGCTAAAGTATGCTCAAACAAGTCCCGCAAGCACGTTTATTGTCGCCACTGAACCGGGTATTATTCACCAAATGCAAAAGCAAACCCCCAACAAGCGCTTCATCCCAGCACCCGCGATGAATAATTGTGCTTGTAATGAGTGTCCTTATATGCGGCTCAACACATTAGAAAAGCTGTATTTAGCAATGAAAAACCGTCAGCCAGAAATTACAATGCCAGAACACATTCGAGTGGCTGCACTGCGCCCAATTCAGCGGATGTTAGAGATGAGTGTTTAAGGTGAATGGGAATTGGGAATTGGGAATTGGGAATCGGAAATTGGGAATTGGAACTCTCAAGAGGAGCATCCTATTTTCACTCATAAAAGACGGGTTACCAAAGTGAACAAGTGAGATAACATACTCCCAAACCCTAATCACCAATTCCCTAATCCCCAACTTCCACCAACCTGCCGAATCCTTCTAAGACCTAACTATGACTTCCACTACAGCTAAGCCCGTTGACTGGAATGCCCTAGCTTCTGAACTAGCTGGCATAGAAATTATTACTGAGCCAACCCAGCTAGCGAAGTTGTCTCTGGACTACTATCACTTCAGTCCGGTACTACAACCCAAACTTGCCTCTAAAAGAGGGGATTTGGTTGTGCGTCCTACCAACGAAGCCGAAGTTTTGCAAGTGGCAGGGGTGTGTGTTAAGTACAAGGTGCCGTTAACGGTGCGGGGGGCTGGTACGGGAAATTATGGGCAGTGTGTACCCCTGAATGGTGGCGTAATTCTGGATACCACACGGATGAATGCGATTCGTTGGATTAAACCAGGGTTAGCTTGTGTTGAGCCTGGAGTGAAGCTAGCGGCGTTTGATAAACAAGCACGGGCGACAGGGTGGGAATTGCGGATGGCTCCCTCTACATATCGCACGGCAACGATTGGCGGCTTTATTGCTGGAGGGAGTGGGGGAATTGGTTCAATTACCTATGGACAATTACGCGATCGCGGAAATCTTCACGCTGTCCGAGTCGTCACAATGGAAGATGAACCGCATGTCATTGAATTACGTGGTGATGATGTGCATAAGGTTAATCACGGCTACGGTACCAACGGCATTATCACCGAATTAGAAATTCCCCTTGGTCCCGCTTATGCTTGGGCAGAAGTGATTGTCACCTTTGATGACTTCATGACAGCGGCTCGATTTGGTCAAGCTTTGGGCGATGCTGATGGTTTAATTAAGAAACTCATTAGTATTCATGCTTCACCAGTTCCCTCATACTTTGCCGCTTTAAAAAGTTACCTTCCAGAAGGGAAGCATTGTGCATTATTGATGATTGCTGAGACTTGTTTGGAACCGCTACAAGATTTAGTTCGGGAGTATAGTGGCACGATTACTTACCAAAAATCTGCTCAAGAAGCCAGTAAAGGCACAGCATTGTTTGAATTTACCTGGAACCACACGACACTCCACGCCCGTAGCGTTGACCCAAACCTAACTTATTTGCAGAGCTTGTTTCCGGCTGATAAAAATCTCAGCTTGGTCGAGCATATGTATCATCATTTTGGTGATGAAGTGATGATGCATTTAGAATTTCTTCGGGTTGGTGGACAAGTTGCTCCCGCTGCATTGCAAGTGGTTCGCTATACAACTGAGGAACGTTTGAATGAGATTATTCATTATCACGAACAGAAGGGTGCTTTTATTGCCAATCCTCATACTTACATTCTGGAAGATGGGGGAATGAAAACCGTCAATCCAGAGCAATTGCAGTTTAAGGAAATGGTAGACCCATATGGGTTGATGAATCCTGGCAAAATGAAAGCTTGGCTAGAGCGGTAGTGGAAAATATAGTAAAAGGCAGAGGGCAGAGGGCAGAAGGAATATTGCTTGTACAGTAAGCTTGTTAATCCTTTTTCAAATGGATAGGTATTTCCGCCCTGCTGGACTAGTAACCCTTGAGTAGGGTTTCGAGTTGTGCGGCGCGATGGGTATAGGTGTGTTCAGCAATAATTCTTCTATGAGCAGCTTTGCCAATCGCATGTGCCTTTTCAGGTGTGAGATTGCGGAGGTGTTCAGCAACGTCTGACCCATCCTGAGCAACCAAAACCTCACGTCCAGGTTCTAGGAATAACTCAATGCCTTCCCAAATATCGGTGATGATACATGCCCCCGCACCCGCTGCCTCGAACACTCGCGTTGCGGGGGAAAAGCCATATCTCGCCATACTCTCGCGGCTGATATTCAACACAGCTTGAGGCGTACAGTTGAAAGCATTATGGTCGCGTGTATAAACGTGTCCCAAGTATTTGACATTGCTGGGTAGTGGCTTGTCGTCCCAACCATTCCCACCTAATAGGAAATGTTCATGTGGCAATTCAGCCGCCGCACGTAAGAAGAATTCTTCCACACGAGATTCTCTATCTGGCAGACGGTTTCCCAGGAAGCCAAGCTTGCACTGAAATCTAGGTTCTGGTGCAACGGGGTGGTGAGTGGTTGGGTCAAGGGCATTGTAGATGGGAACACACTCACGCGCTCCTAAAGCTTTGTAAGCCTTTACAACTGGTTCACCACCGCCATAGGTGAGGATTAGGTCGTAGTGTGGGATGAGATCGAGAAAAGGGTCACTTTGGTTATTTTGCACTCGGTCAAGCGTTGCTGGTGCATCCACATCCCAAAACACAATGAGGGTGTTAGGTTTCTTGAGTTCCAAAACTGATGCCTCTAGCAACTCATCGAAAACACCGACACCACTCGCTTTCACAATTAGATCAGCACTACTTGCCTCTTCAAGCGCACGGTTCACTCCCTCTTCACCGTCAGCGGAGTAAACGACGACTTTTGCCCAATTAGGATCGGGGATATCACGATGCTTCTGACGATCATACGCATCAGGCTCGTAGAATGTAGTCTGATGTCCGCGTTCATGTAAGGCTCGGATGATACCGCGATAGTAGGTTGCGGCACCATTCCAGTAGGCAGAGACAAGACTAGAACCGAAAAAGGCAATGTTGAGCTTTCCTGTCATGTCGTCACCACCTTATGGTGTTGGGTGTCTTGGAGTTGTGCATAGATATCAAGGAGTTCATCAACACGATGAGCGCAGGTATGTCGGTTGAGGATGGTACGGAGTCCATTTTCTGATAGCTCTTTTGCCATCTGTTCATCCTTAAGTAATGCACTCAACTGACGTTGCATCTCTTCACCAGTTTGAGCAATGAGGAAGTCTTTACCGGGTGTAAATAAGCCCTCAACGTCTTCCCAAGGAGCGGATACTAGAGGAATACCACAAGCTAAGGCTTCAAACACTCGGATGGTGGGAATACCAGGGAGAACTTCAGTATAGAAGCGTCGCGGTACATGGATGGTGATTTTAAAGTGAGCAAAGACTTCCGGGACTTCGTAGTTGGCTAACCAACCCGCGTATTGAATGTTTGCAGCTTTTAGAGACGCGATCGCATTTTCTGGATAACGCACCCCATGCACTCGTGTCTTTATCTCCAACGCCTTCACGGGTTCGATGAGAAACTCATACAACTCAGCGGTTCGTTCTTCATCACCCCAGTTGCCAATCCAAACTAAATCGCCTTCAGATTGTACCGCGTCAATTGGATGAAAGAGGCGTGTATCTGCCGCTTCGTGCCATGTCCAAGCACGTTGAGTCCAACCCTCGGTTAAGTAGATATCGCGGATAACACTGCCATAGGCTAGGACACCATCGTAATTAGTCAAATCATAAGCTGCCATTTGAGAGCGATCGCTTACTGAGCGATGATGTGTGTCATGAAATAACAACCGATAGCCACCAACATTATTACGGTGTTCGCCAATGCGTTGCACCAACTGGTGGTCGTTCCATTCATGGACAATTACCAAGTCGGCACCATCCAACGCTTCGTCAAGGTCGAGTGTCTTAAGTTGGTAGCGATAGCTTTCTAAACCGGGATAAGCCGCTTGGAAGCGTAGGATTGGTGCATTGCCATGTTCTGCCAGAAGGTTCTGAAGACTCCAAGCCTCTTGCGGTTCGTACACCTGCACATCATGATCGCGAGAGAGCAACTCACTCACAATACCCCTCAAAAAATGAGCATTCCCGTGGTTCCAGTCTGAGAGGAGGGAATGATAGAACATTACGATTCGCATAATTTTAGGAATTAGCTAAAGATTCCAAACTCATTAATTCTCGCTTGTGAATGAGTTCTTGATATGCCGTTAAATATCTAGATGCCATGAGTTCGGAGGTATATTCTAAAGCACGAGTACGGGCGCGGGTTGCTAGTTGATAACGTCGTGGTGAATCGGCAATTAAAGTATTGATAGCAGATGCGATCGCATCTCGTTCATCTGGAGGCACGAACACAGCCGCATCACCCCAAATTTCGCGCAAACTTGGGATATCTCCCAGCACAAGGGCACATCCTGACAAAGCGGCTTCCAACACAGACAACCCAAACGGTTCATAGCGTGCTAGTAGGGCATAGATCGAAGCTTCGCCATACCATACAGCCAGTTCTTGAGAGTTGAGGTGTCCTAGCCAGTGGATATTGCTTTTCGAGAGGCGATTTATTGAGTCTGCCCTACCATCTGGATGCTTTTGGTTGCCAGCAACATAAGTAGACCAGATTAGTTGAGGTGCAATCTGTTCTAGTACAGCAACATTCTTTGCCTCATCCCATAAGCGTCCAGCCGTAAAGACAAACTCTTTTTTTTCCAATGGGGAGAACAACCCTGAATCGCGCCCGTTAGGAATTACTCTGTCCTGAAAGCTTGAACCATAATGTGTTTTAAGTGCTGCAAGCATTGCTACTGACGGTGCGACAACAAGGTCTGCTGCGGCTAAACCCTGAGCAACTTCGCGCTGATACCGTTGCCAGTTGCTGGGTGCCGCCTCGCCTTTGACAGCTTCCCACCACGACAAAACACAGGAATGCCCTACTACTAAAACTGGAGATTTCCAAGGTAAGGCTCCGTGAACGTAGCCATTTAGATGTACCACATCAGGTTGAAAGCGTTCTTCTAGATCGAGTAGCCAATTCCCTGCTTGCTGAACATCGTCCCATGGGTCTTCCATCCATTCAAGCTTGAAGTAACTCTCGAACACCTGCAAGCCTGAGATTTGTTTGGCAGCTTCCCATTGTTGAGGTGTAAGCGGTGCGCCCATTGTTGCCAGTGCAACTTCAACCCCTTGCTTCGAGAGTACACCTCCAAGTTCTAACGCATAAGTCCAAACACCGCCAACAGTATCAGCCGTCATCAGGATGCGTTTAGCGGTAACGGCGGACGCTTCGCCCCAAAACCTGTCAGTGTGTAGCTGGGGTTGAGAGTTGGTCAGCATTTGGGCAGATTTAGAAATAGTAGGATTTCAGTTATCCAGATCAGTAAGCGATCGCTCTAAGAGAGCAACAACTGCACGTTCTTCTGAATTCAAACTATACGGTGAATCATCACACATTGAACCACTAGATTGTTCCTCAATAGCACCAAGTGTCCCTTCTAGATAAGCATCAATCACAGCAGGATGAACGTAGTATTTGCGGGAGGTAGCAGGGCGGTTGCCTAACTCACTCGCCACGGTTTTAATCGCTTGTACAACGTTCTTCTTTGCCTGAGTCTGTGACTCAAAGCCTTCCATTGCCCGCAGTTCTCGTGCTGCCATTACCGTTCCCGCCCAAGTGCGGAAGTCTTTTGCGGTGAAGTCTTCGTTGGTAAGTTCTCGAAGGTAATTGTTGACATCTCCAGAGTCAATCGTTTGAGGTTGACCATCATCGTCAAAATATTGGAACAGTTCATGTCCGGGGAGTTCCTGACAACGCTTGATGATCTTGGCAACACGTCGGTCATGAAACTCAATGTCGTGATTGACACCACTCTTGCCTTTGAAATGAAATCGTACAGTTGAACCTGAGACATCGACATGGCGATTGCGTAATGTTGTCAACCCATAAGACTGATTTTCTTGGGCATACTCAACGTTACCGATGCGAATGTAGGTTGTTTCCAAAAGCCGGACAATAGTAGCAAGTATCTTCTCTCGCGGTAAACCTTTAAGGGCTAAATGACGTTCAGTTTGTTCCCGAATCAGCGGCAGTGCAGCGCTGAAGGGAATCATACGATTGAACTTAGTTTGAGAACGGATGGTTCGCCAGTGGTGATGATAGCGGTACTGCTTGCGTCCTTTTGCATCGTGTCCCGTTGCTTGCAGGTGTCCGTTGGCGATGGGGCAAATCCAGACATCCTTCCAAGCTGGGGGGATGCCTAGTGCTTCGATGCGATCGCGTTCTGAGGCATCGCTAAGCGGTTTACCATCGACACCAATGTAACTAAAACCTTTACCTCGTTGCTTACGGAGAATGCCGGGACTTGCGTCTGTGACGTAGCGCAATCCAGCCGTTTTTGCCGATTCGACTGGATCGGTGATGATTGTGAGGTCAGGTTTTTTAACTGTTGACGTTTTCACGAGATTGCTTTGAGTTCTAACTCGGATAGAGGCAAAGGTTGCTCATCCTGAATATCGCTGAACTCGGCATAGACTTGCAGATAATACTCATTTGCCCGTTCCCAAGCTTGGTCATCTGGAAAGCCCCACTTTTTTGTGTAGTCCGGTGAACCAGGGTAAGGGAACAACGGCACGGGTTTGTTTGCCCAAACGCCAGAATTTTGCAAGTACTGACGCCAAGCTTCAATGGCTTCCGGGTCGTCCACTTTCCCATCAAGCAGATTGGCTTGAACGAAAGGGACGTGTTTCTTCGCACAAATCAACAACTCACTCAGCGCTTCTGTAGATAGTTTGCAGTTTTTATCTAGCAGTTGCCGCCCTTCTTCAGAAATACTTTCAACGCCTGCTTCAATGGAGACACAACCTGCGCGTCCTAACAACTCAAGCAATGGTGGTGTCCATAAGTCAATTCGCGTTTGGATACCAAACTTCACCTCTCGCTCTACCAATGCTTCAAGTAGTGGTCGATTCGGCAAGAAAATTTCGTCAATAAAGTAAACGTATTCGACCCCTTGAGCAATTAAACCATCCAGTTCTTCCAAGATTACGGATAGGGGACGCTTGCGATAGCGATCGCGAAAATTCTCTTTAGCACAAAACGAGCAATGATAAGGACAACCACGAGACGTTTCCATTTCAGCACCAGAACCTATTGGTGCTGCCTCAAATCGGTGATGGTGGTGATGATGTCGCCCAATTGTTTCCTGCGGCCAATGCAGTGCTGGCAGCATATTCAGATCGGTAGTATGGGGAGTTCCCTGCACACAAGGTTCACCAGCTTCCCAGTAACAAATAGATGTCACATCGTGCCAATTTCCAGTTATTTTCGGCAGAATTTCCTCGCATTCTCCCAAAATCACGACATCTACACTCAGCTTCTTCAGAGTGGCTTTAGGTGTTGTAGAGCCGTGAGGGCCAACCGCAACCATTGTCCTACTAATATCTTGCAGGTCTAATACAGTGTCTTGGGGAACGCGCAACTCTGGTGGGGCACAGCGCCAGAAAAGATAACTGGGTGCAGTCGTGACAACAGTAAAGTCTGGTTCAAAGGTAGCAACTTGGTTTTTGATTTCTGCTCGTGAAAGATTATCTAACTGCCCGTCAACAATTAGAACATCGTGTCCTTGCTGTTCCAGTAAAGCTTTTGCATACCCATATTCCAACGGTAAGTGCGGTTCTCGACAGCCGAAGTAGGTACTGCCATTAAATGTCCAGTTGGGATTAACAAGTGCATATTTCATAATTCGCTTCGTAGTAGTAGGGTGCGTCATGACGCACCCTACAGGTAGAGGTTGTGCGTAAGTCCTGATTCAAAAAGCTGACCACTGACAGCTAAGCGCTGACCGCTTCTCTCCAACAGCCATTGATAAAGTTTGCTGACACCTTGGCGAAGATTTACGGAAGGAGTCCAACCTATTGCGGTTTGAAATTTCCTGGAATCGGAGACATAGTATCGTTGGTCTCCAGGACGCCAACTATCAAAATAAACGCGAGGCTTTTTGCCATGTACCTCGCCGATTAGATCAATGAATTCGATTAAGCTGGTTGTATTTTCGTTGCCGCCGCCAATGTTAAATGCTTGACCAGAGAGAGTATGAATGTTTTCCTGTGCTAGCAGGAAGGCATCAACAAGGTCTTCGACAAATAGGATGTCTCGTACCTGCATCCCATCACCGTACAAGGTGATTGGCTGTTCTTCAATAGCACGAATTAGGAAGTGAGCAACCCAACCTTGGTCTTCGGTACCGAACTGGTGAGGGCCATAGATGCAACTCATGCGAAATACAACGGCTGGTAGCCCGAAGGTACGAGCATAGTCAATAACGTACTGGTCTGCGGCTCCTTTTGAACAGCCATAGGGACTATAAAAGTTCAAAGCACGGTCTTCACTAATGCCGAAGCGACATACTAAATCGTCAATTGGCTCATAACGGTTGTGGTTGAGGCGTAATGGGACATTTTGTAAGCCACCATAAACTTTGTTGGTAGAGGTGAAGACTAGAGGTGGAGGTGTGGGAAGCGATCGCATTTCCTCTAACAAGTTCAATGTCCCTGTTGCATTCACTTCAAAGTCATGTAGCGGATTTTTCAAGCTACTTGTCACTGCCACTTGTGCGGCAAAGTGAAACACCATACAAGCGTTTTGAAGGGCACGACGTAAGGCATAGCGATCGCGTACATCTGCCACTTCAATTTGTACCAAGTCCCCGTGTCTCTGCTGTAACCAGCGCAGGTTTTGTTCAACTCCATGTCGTGAGAGGTTATCAAACAGCAGCACTGGCTGTCCCGTACTTAGCAACCGATGCGCGAGATTTGTGCCAATAAATCCAGCGCCTCCAGTGATGAGGACTGGGAATTGGGGATTAGGAGTTAGAGAGATGAGGGGATGGGGAGATGAGGAGATAAGGAGATGTTCTTTTTGGCTGACTGCTGATAGCTGACTGCTGAGCGCTATTTCTTGAACAGCGTCTAAGCCACCTGTTGCCCACAAGCGATACAACAGCTTTGGCGTGCCGTCTGGGTGTTTGATTCCCATGTGATAATGTCGCTCGTCTGCATGAAAACCATCTTGCGTTGATAGATCAGGATGGAGGTCATAAAGAGAATACCAATATACGCGATCAACAGGAGCTGCGATCGCTTGTAGAAAAGCCTTCAGTTGTCCGTGTTCGTCATGTTTCCAGGTGGAAAAACCCGTTTCTGTAAGCCACAATTCCGGTTCTAATCCGTACCGTTCCAGTACCACCTGCACCTTCTCAATATTGATTGACCATTCTTGCCAATCAAATTCCCAGGTTCCGGGAAAGCCATGAATCCCGATGGCATCAATGTAGGCTAATATTCCGCGATCGCACATTCGCGCTAGCCAGTGCGGTTCTACGGGACTCATCCCAGCCAGTACAGTTTTCTTGCCCCGACGCTGCGCCCAATAAGCAGCAGAACCAATCATTTCACTGAAGATTTGCCATTCTGGATCGAGCCGCCAGTCCCAGTCATTCAAGTTGTTCGGCTCGTTCCAAAGTTCTAGCCACTCAAAGTAGTCACCGAAGCGCGTAATCATTAAGTCAATAAAGTCTGCATAATCCTTCGGGCGGCGAGGCGGTGCAGCAGTTTTCGGAGCAATACCCAATGATGGGGGTGTGTAGTGGAAACAAGGCAGGACGTTAATCTCATCCCCTAACTTTTTCAGCAGCCAGGTGTACCACTCCTGACCCTGTGTTGTGTGCCAATCCGCCCAAGAAACCCCTGTACGCAGATGTTGGATTCCGATTGTCTTCAGGTCGGCAAGTACCCGTTCTACCTGTTCGTACTCACCAGGACGAAACCACTCCAGTACACCTAGAGTTGGCTTCGTTAGGCTAGATGTAGATTGCATTTTCATAATGAACTTTTAAAAGTTAGGGCTTTCATCCCCCGACCTTAAGTACAGGGTGAGCTTATACCGTTAACCCCCGTGCAGCGAGTTCGGCACTAGCCTCTGCCACCCGGTCATCTGCTACTTGTCCTTCTAGCCAGCTAGCCAGCTCAATCAAGCCTTCCTCTAGGGTCAGGCGCGGTTGATATCCCAAAACTTCACGAGCAAGTGTAATGTCAGCAAAGCAATGCCTGACATCTCCCACACGGTATTTCCCAATGATTTTGGGTTGGATATACTCTTTGCCTAGCGCCTTTGCCATGTGTTCAGCAGCCTCCCGGACAGTATATTGCTGACCACTCGCGACATTGAAGGCGCAACCTGCTGCTTGTGGTACTTCTAATGCCAGTCGGCAAGCTTGCACAACGTCGTGGATACTCACAAAGTCACGTTGTTGATAGCCGTCTTCAAAAATTAAGGGAGGATTGTTGTTGAGTAAGCGGGATGCAAAAATCGCAAGGACACCTGTGTAGGGATTGGACAGGGATTGCCGAGTGCCGTAAGTGTTAAAAAATCTCAATGCTACCGTTTGCATTCCATAAGCTTGACCAAGGATTAAGCACATGCGCTCTTGGTCATACTTTGAGAGGGCATAGACAGAAGCCAATGATGGCACTTTCGTCTCCGGCGTAGGAACGGGTTTAAGTACCTCACGCCTTGTATTGTAAACTTCCCAATCTCCTGCCTTAAGTTGTTCTTGAGTTCGTTCAAACCCGTTACAAAAGCTGCCATCTGGTGCCTGGTAAAGACCTTCACCATAGATGCTCATGCTTGAGGCAACAATCAGCCGCTCAACAGGGTTTTCAATCAGCGCTTCCAGTAGCACAGCGGTTCCCAGATTATTGGTATCTGTGTACTTCCCAATTTCATACATGCTCTGTCCAACACCGACTATTGCGGCGAAATGATAGACAGCATCAATTCCTTTGAGAGCTTGGGCTACAGCGTTAGGATCGCGAATATCCCCAACTATCAGTTCGACCTCTGGATTCAAGTAGCTAGGTCGAGAGCAGTCCGCGCCATGAACTTGTGGTGAGAGGTTGTCTAGTACACGAACCTGATACCCTTTGCCAAGCAGTTCGTCTACCAAGTGAGAGCCAATGAATCCTGCCCCACCAGTGATTAGGATGTGTTTGCTCAAGTGTGGTTTCTCCCTAAGTAGATTGCCTGAATAAATGCCTAGAAAAAGCAGTTATTTGCGTATTTATGCATGAAAACAGCAGTATTCATGAACTTATACTTCTTTGTCATCACCCGAATGACAGACTCGAATAGGGGCAATTCTTATGGTTGACTCAATGAGATTTATTGCGAGCGCATAGACTGAGCCTAAAGTGTTTTCGCTTCTACAAGGTGACAGCTATTGCTAAAGGCTGGTCAGGGGAATAGATGTAATCTCTTTTAGTGATTTTCTATACTAAATATCTTTGCATTCGTTTTTATTAGTACAGCAAGTGAGAACTTGGCTATCCAGTTTTGAAACCTTGTTTTATATATCGCCCCTTTGTCGTTAGTCTGTTATTTCTAGCTAATAGCATCAGCCGTTTATGTATACGATTACACTCATTGACTGAAATATAGCCTTTCTCTATTTGTAGATGCGACTGAAGGTATTCGCCTGAAACTGAGACGAGTGCTGACATTTGTATTAGGCGTATTCGCGCTGGTCGAAGTGCTGAGTCGGCAACCCCTCTTACTTTCTGATGATTCTAATGGATGTTGTGCATCCCCCTGCTGTCTCTACTTCCCATAGACTATTTAAGTCTTCTCTTGTTCTAGGTTCTGACGAGATAACGCCTGAATATCAGCACGTAAGGCTTTGATTTCCTCCTGGAGCGCTTCAATGGATTTAGCACCCGCTACTTCTGCCTGATCATTTTCTGCATCACGACCGACGAAGAACGTCGCTAGGGTTGCCGTTACGTAGCCAAACACCGAGAAAGCATACAGCGCTAGGATAAAGCAGAGAATACGACCCTCTGGAGTCTGCGGCCAGTATTCCGATCCCAACGTTGTTATGAGCATCGCTGTCCACCACAAGGCAGCACCGTAGTCTTGCAAGCCTCGCCCGTCGGGAGTTTCGCTTTCAAATGCATACATCCCTGCTGCTCCCACCAGTGTGACGATCGCACTCAAGGCGATGATGTAGCCAAAGCCACGACGACCCATACTCGCCCGAAGCGCACCCATCCCGCGATTAAGCGAACCGATAACACGCACTAACCGCAATCCACGGGTAGCCCTTAACAGACGCAGCACCCGCACAATTCGGAAGAGGCGCAAGGCTGGCAGCGCTAAGGAAATAACTGTCAGCCAGTTGTGCTTGAGATAGACGAGCTTGTGTGGAGCTAAGGTGAATGTAACAGCAAAGTCCAGAATGAAGAGAATCCAGATGACATTGCTGATAACTTCAAGTAGGGAACTTAATCCCCAAATTAGATCGACGACCAACAGTGCTAGCCACGCAAAGCCCAGCACTAGCATAGGCGTTTCCAGCCAGTCTTCAACCTGTTGCAGCAACTCGCTCCGTTCTTTCTTAAGTTCCCCTTTTTCGGAAGTGTTTAGGCTGTTCATGCGAGTATCGCTCTAATGTTAAATCAGTCTATCAACATGAATAGCCGATGGAGTGATAGTGTCAAGGGCAAGATTCCTTATCTATTGTAAATAGTAAGCCTAGCTCCTACTCGCAGCAACGTTTGTAAATCGCCAGATTTCGCTTAAATTTCTTCCTTTACCTTAGAAGCAGGAACATATTTCTCTATCACCTGACCCACCAATAAACCTAAAATACCCAATAAAATCCCTATTGCCATAATGTTCAATTCAACATTGCCAAACACAACTAGGGAAGGGTTGATGAGAGTTAAAATCAGTACAGAAGAAGCCGAGAGGCTACTCATTACTAAAGACAACCTTACGCTTGAAGGAGAGAACGTATAACGTCCAAGTTGAGCAAGTAGATAGGCAACAAAAGGAACTAAGACAGCGGACACATAAGCAGCGTAAAAAGACACAATTAAATTGATAATCTCGCCCCCCTTCAAGGCAACGGCGAGAGCCAAGAGAGCATTGAAAATAGTGATGAGTAAGCGATTAAAGTTGGATGTAGGCAGAATATTGAAGTCCAAAATAGTCTTGGTTTGCACCCGCAATATACTACTACCAACACCCAGCGCTGGAACTAATAACGAAATAATCAGAACAACACCCAAAGGTTTATCAGCACCACCACCAATCCACGACAGGATAAAGGGGAGTGTTTCTTTCCCATCAATATCAGTCGGCAAAATTCCTGCTTCTTTGGCAGCTATCACAACTGAACTAGGTAATAAGGCAAGCAAGAGTAGCAAAATTGCTGCCAATACACACCCTTGATAAAGACTCTGCACATCCTTTGCCTGAACAACAAATTGCTGGTACTTCATATCAATGAGAACTAGCAAAATAGTAGATAGTGAGACACCAATAAGGGTTGGGAGGCTCACTTGTTCAAGCGAAGGGATAAACTCAAGAGGCGATCGCAAATACTGCGGAAAACCATGCAACACCCACAATCCGTAGAGTAAAGCTAAGAAATTCAGGATAAGCAACCCCCGAAAGAGAAAGCTGGCTTTCTCGACTGGCAGCACGGAAATAAGGGTAAATAAGATAGCTAAAACAATCATGCTGGGAAGTACTGGGATTCCCAAGACTTTCAGGATAAAGGCACCAGAAATCATTTGAACTGCTTCAATACCAATCAGCGATAACCACGACATCAACCCCACAATAATTTTGACTTGACTGCCGTAGCGGTTTCCCAGCAATGTCCAGATTTGCTCGACTTGAGTCCAGTAAAACTTTGCCAGTCCCAAAAGAGCGATTGTCCCTAAGCCAAGAGATACAGCGTAGAGGCTGCCAGCCGTATCTAAAGTCAATGATTTTTCAGCGGTTCCGAGGAGAAACCCCAAGCCATAATGTGCAGACACCAGTAATGCGGCTAGGGAAAAGGCATCTAGCCGACGGTTTTCAGACATATTCACACTCAGTTCTTCTTTGTTGACGGTTGACTGTTAACTGTGGCTAGAGAACATCAGCCGCCTATCACGCAGTGTAACGGTTGGCGTAGCCTGCCGTAGGCTAAACCTTAGTGTCTATATTTAACAAAAAAGGACTCTTTCTTCCTTTTCCTCTTCGCCTTTTCCCAATGATTCAATTCAACTTGGCTGGCATTGCCAACCCTCTAGAGCGTGTTGAAGGGTCTAAGTCCTGACCTACTTGAGAATGGTAGCTTCAGTCTTGGCGATCGCAAGCCGTGTTTTCAATACCGAATCCGGGTTCAAACTAATCGAATCAATGCCCTGTTCCACCAGAAATTGCGCGAATTCAGGATAGTCACTCGGCGCTTGACCGCAGATGCCAATCTTGCGATTAAACTGTTTTGCACAAGCAATCACTCGCTCTAGCTTGCGTTTCACGGCTTCATCGCGCTCATCAAATAGATGAGAAACCAAGGCAGAATCCCGATCCAAACCTAGGGTTAGCTGGGTTAGGTCATTTGAGCCAATTGAGAAGCCATCAAAGATTTCACTAAAGCGATCGGCTAACTCGATATTACTGGGCAATTCGCACATTACATAAACTTGTAAGCCATTCTCACCCTGCACTAATCCGTGTTTCGCCATCTCCTCCAGCACTTTGCGTCCTTCAGCAGGTGTGCGGCAGAAGGGAATCATCGGAATTACATTCGTCAAACCCATCTCATTCCGAACTCGCTTGAAGGCTTTGCACTCTAGTCCAAAAGCATCTCGATATTTCGGGTCATAGTAACGCGAAGCGCCTCGCCAGCCCATCATCGGGTTTTCTTCCTCTGGCTCAAACTCTCGACCGCCAATCAGGTGAGCATATTCATTGCTCTTGAGGTCTGACATTCTTACTACCACTGGGTTAGGGTAGAACGCGGCGGCTAGCATCCCAATTCCTGAGGCAAGCTTGTCTACAAAATAATCAGACATCTCCTCATACTGGTTCGCCAACTGACTGATTTCCCACTTCGCTGCTTTATCCTTCAAGGTGTCGAAGTGCAGGAGGGCAAGAGGATGGACTTTGATATGATTCGCGATAATAAACTCGGTGCGTGCCAACCCAACCCCATCGTTGGGGATAAGCGATAGTCTGAACGCTTCTTGAGGATTGCCAACGTTCATCAATACCTTTGTGCGGGTTTGTGGCAAAGTACCCAGTTCGAGTTCCTCCACCTCAAAGGGCAACAAACCATCGTAAATATGCCCTTCTTCCCCCTCGGCACAGGAAACGGTGACTTCTTGCCCATCTTTCAGAACATCTGTAGCATTATCGCAACCAACGATCGCAGGAAGTCCTAACTCCCGCGCAATGATAGCGGCGTGGCAGGTGCGCCCACCTTGGTTGGTAATCACCGCACTGGCTTTCTTCATGACAGGTTCCCAATCGGGGTCGGTGCGGGGTGTTACTAACACTTCTCCCTCCTGAAACTCATCCAGCTTGCGAAGATCGACGATAGTTCGCACCTTACCCTGCCCGATCATTTCACCGACTGCCCGACCTGTCAGCAGGGGTTCAGAAGGCGTTTTTCCAGTTAATTTATAGATCTTGAGAACATTGCTTGTCTTTTGGGAATGTACGGTTTCAGGACGAGCCTGCACTATAAATAATTCGCCTGTTGTCCCATCCTTTGCCCACTCAATGTCCATCGGGCTGTAGGTTTCCCGAACACTGGAGTAGTGGTCTTCAATGATGCACGCCCACTCTGCAAGCTTGATGATTTCGTCATCGTTGAGGGCATATTTTGCCTGTTCTGACTTCGGGACAAGCACGTTAGTCGTTGGTCTAGTGCCACCGATGTCGTAAATCATTTTGATTTCTTTGCTGCCTAGTCGCTTCTCTAGGATGGGGCGGAATCCCTCTTTGAGTGTTGGTTTGAAGACGATGTACTCATCGGGGTTGACCACACCCTGCACGACGCTTTCACCTAATCCGTATGCCGCCGTAACTAATGCCGCATTCTTGAAGCCAGTTTCAGTGTCGATTGAGAACATCACACCCGAAGAGGCAAGGTCGGAGCGTACCATCTTCTGCACCCCTACCGAAAGGGCAACGTCTAAGTGATCAAAGTTTTTGATCGTGCGGTAGGAAATAGCGCGATCGGTAAATAGAGACGCGAAGCATTGGTGGCAGGCTTCTAGAACGCCATCAATGCCATTGATATTGAGATAGGTTTCTTGTTGTCCAGCAAAACTGGCATCCGGCAAATCTTCAGCCGTTGCACTGGAACGCACTGCCACATCTACCCCACTGTAACGGCTGAGACAGGCTTGCAATTCGTCTCCGGTGAGGCGATCGCACATTTCCACGTTGACCCCATACCGTTCAGATAACTGCACGTAGCTGTTAGTAATTGCCTCTTCTAACTCCGTAGGGAAAGGCGTGTCCAATATTAATGTCCGTGCCTGTCTGCCGCGTTCCCGCAGGTTATTGATATTCTCCACATCTAAGTCGGCTAGCAATCGCCGTAAGCGAGCTTCCAATCCGGCTTTTTCCATAAAGTAACGGAATGCATAAGCCGTCGTTGCAAAACCTGTTGGGACGTTCACTCCTTTAGGCGTGAGTTGTCGAATCATTTCCCCCAACGAAGCATTTTTGCCACCAACCAGCGGCACATCAGCAATCCCTACCTCTTCAAACCAGAGGACAAATGCTTGTTCTTTAAGGTTTTGATTTAAAAAAGAACCATCTAGTTTTTTGGCAGTAAACATCGTACTTATTTCCAAAAATTCAGTTCAATAATTCGCATGATTCAGCAAGTTGCCAAGAGCAGCGAGTTCATCAACTATCAAATTTCTTAATCTAACTTCTTGAAGAGACTCTTAAGAAAAATAATCCTCGTAGCTTGCTCAAAGCCTTATATCTGCGAGTCTAACGCAACCTTTACTAGAATATTCATTGAGGTTTATAAAGCTTTGTTCTATTATATTAAGCATTACCTCTTGAGAGGCAGAAAATAAATTAGTCGGCATCGGTATCAACGACTAATAGAGTCTTAATATCAGTCCTGTAGCTATTTTAAATCCCTATTATGGAAGATTCCTTTAATCACTTTTTGAGCGATAGAGTGAGAACTATAAATGTGTTTCAACATCAAAAGAATTGTCTTCTTTACAAAACTTTAAAGATTGATTTTACGATGACATGATTACGCTGAATAAGGGAAGCATTAAGCTAAAAGCAGACGCTACCGATAAAGCCGACGCGATTCGTCAGGCAGGGACTTTATTGGTGGAAAGCGGCAACATGCAGCCGGGATACATCACTAGCATGATGGAGCGGGAGAAGGTCGCCCATACCTATTTGGGAAATGGAATTGCGATTCCTCACGGGCTGTCGAAAGACCGGGATTTAATTGTGCAAACAGGCATCTCAGTCGTGCAGATTCCGGATGGAGTGGAGTGGAATCCTGGAGAACAGGTTCATCTGGTGGTCGGGATTGCGGCTAAGTCGGATGAGCATATCGAGATTCTCTCCAACCTGACTCATGTTCTGGATGATGAGGAGGCTGTACATCGCCTATCTAAGACAAACAATCCGGACGATATTATTGCCTGCCTGACTAACCGAACGACTAATGGAAAGGCTCCAGAAAGTGCGGAATCGGACTTTGCCAAGTTTGTCGATGTGGCGATTCAGGGAAAAACTGGACTCCATGCTCGTCCGGCAACAGTAATGGTCAATTTGGCGAAGGAGTTTGAGTCAGAAATTCGGGTGCGCTACGGTGACCAAACAGCTAATGCCAAGAGCTTGGTATCGCTGTTGAAGCTGGGCGTGGCAGGTGGCGGCACGATTCGCCTGATGGCTCAGGGAACGGATGAAGATGAGGCACTCGAAAGGCTGAAGCTTGAAGTCGAAGCGGGTTTGGGGGATGAAGCGGAAGAAGCTTCATCTGTTACGCTAGGACGCACGCTGAATTTTGAGTCTGAGGCGATAGCGGGGATTGCTGCATCACCTGGATTGGCGATTGGGTCGGTGTTTCAACTCAAGCGCGGCAAGATTGTGTTTGAAGCCACGGCGAAAGATCCAGCAGCAGAAGAAACCCGTCTGCGGCAAGCGGTAGAAACGGGTAAGGCGCAGTTACGGGAATTATACGAGGATGTCAAAGAGCGATCGGGTACAGGTAAAGCCTCGATATTTCTGGCGCATCAGGAATTCCTGGACGACCCGGAAATGGTCGAAGAAGCCGTTGCTCCTCTCAAGGATAAGCGCAGCGCTGCTTGGGCATGGCAGCAGGCTTACGAACAACGCGCCCATACCCTGGAACAGCTCAAAGACCCCTTGTTAGCAGGTCGGGCGACGGATTTGCGGGATGTCGGTCGTCGCGTGCTGCGGTTGCTAGCAGACAAGGTGGAGGACGAGATGACCCTCCCCGATTACCCTGTGATTTTGATTGCGGAAGACCTGACCCCATCAGATACGGCGGGGCTGAACCCATCACTGACGTTGGGTTTTTGTACAGCTTACGGTGGGCCTACGTCGCATAGTGCAATTATTGCGCGATCGCTCGACATTCCTGCGATCGTTGGCGCTGGCCCCGCTATCCTTAACTTGGCAGACGGTACCCCCTGCATCCTCGATGGCGAAAGCGGCAACCTCTATCCCAACCCATCTCAGGCGGATTTAGAGACGGCAACAACAGCCCAAAAGGATTTGCAGGCAATTCGAGAAGCGGAAAAACTGGCTTGCTATCAACCTGCCCTCATGACTGACGGGCATCGCGTAGAAATTGTCGCTAACATTGGCGCAGCTACGGAAGCGGAACAAGCGGTAAATGCTGGGGCAGAAGGGGTTGGACTTTTGCGTACTGAGTTTCTGTTTTTGAACCGTTCCGAACCGCCTTCCGAGGAGGAACAGTTCGCAGCCTACAGCCAGATGACTAAGGCGCTGAATGGTCTACCCCTAATCGTTCGCACTCTCGATATCGGTGGTGACAAGGAAGTTCCCTACCTTAACCTCCCAGCAGAGGAGAATCCTTTCTTAGGAGTGCGGGGCATCCGGCTGTGCTTCCAACGTCCGGACTTATTCAAACCGCAACTCAGAGCTATTTTCCGGGCATCGCAAACGGGGTCTATCAAAATCATGTTCCCCATGATTTCCACTCTCGAAGATATCAAGGCAGCCAAGAAAATTGCCGAAGAGGTGCGTTTAGAGGTCGGCGCAGAACCAGTAGACATCGGCATGATGATCGAAGTCCCCTCTGCGGTGCTAATGGCGGATGAGTTCGCCAAGGAAGTCGATTTCTTCTCCATCGGCACTAATGACCTGACACAGTACACCCTAGCAATGGATCGAGGGCATCCGGCGTTGGCAAAACAAGCCGATGGCTTGCACCCTGCTGTTCTCCGAATGATTCATCAAACCGTACAAGCAGCAAGTGCGGCTGGTAAATGGGTCGGTGTGTGTGGTGGGATTGCCGGAGATCCAAAAGGGGCAGCAATCTTGGCAGGATTGGGTGTGACGGAACTGAGCATCAGCATTCCGAGTGTGGCGGCGGTGAAGGCGAAACTGCGAAAGCTTTCCTTGTCGCAAACTCAGAATTTGGCGAAACGCGCTTTGAAGTGTCGGAATGCTCAAGAAGTTCGCGCTTTGATGTAATGCCTGCTTTGTAGAGATATGGCAATAACTATTCGTGTCAATTTAAGACAAGAGCGCATGTAATGATGCTGCCGACGAATTCGGAAAACCTAACCCCCCAGCCCCCTTCCCTTGCAGAGAAGGGGGAGCTAGACTCCTCTCCTCTTAGGGGAGGGGCTGGGGCTGGGGCTGGGGTCATACTCCTCGTTCCTGTAGAGGTGCAATCATGAACGCAAAAATTGCCACAATTACGCTCAATCCAGCTATTGACCAAACGGCTTCAATTCCTAATTTCAAAGCGGGTGAAGTTAACCGAGTGGAGTGGGAACAAGCAGACCCCGGCGGTAAAGGCGTGAACGTCGCTTCCTTCCTAACAAATTTTGGGTTTTCGGTGACGGTTTCCGGGTTTTTGGGGAAGGACAATATAGAACTGTTCGAGAATTTCTTTACCCAGAAAGGTATCCAAGATCAGTTTGTTCCTATTCCTGGCAAAACCCGCGTCAACGTCAAAATTATCGACGGGTTGCAAAATCAAGTCACAGACATCAACTTTCCAGGACAGGCACCGACAGAAAGCGACCTAGCAACCCTGTACCAGGTAATTGACGACCTTGCAACAGACCATGATTGGTTCGTGCTTTCGGGCAGTCTTCCTGCTGGAGTGTCCCCTGATATTTACGGGAAATTGGTTGCTCGACTCAAAGCACAGGACAAAACTGTTGTTCTAGATGCTAGTGGTGAGAGTTTTCACCAAGCCATTCCGTTTGCCCCTTACGCTATCAAACCCAATATTGATGAGTTACAGGAGTTATTCGGTAGACACTTGGAGAGTGAAAAAGCGATCGCACAAGCTGCTCAAGACCTCTTGACAAAAGGGATTCAATGTGTAGCTGTATCAATGGGAGCGAAAGGAGCCATCTTTGCAGAAGCAGACGAGGTGGTAATTGCTCGTCCTCCAAAAATTGAGGTTGTCAGTACCGTTGGGGCGGGCGATGCAATGGTGTCGGGCTTGGTTACAGGTAAGTTGCGAGGATTATCTCTGGCAGACTGTGCGCGACTAGCAACCGCATTTTCAATGGGCGCACTGAGCCAAGTGGGACCACGGCTACCACCGAAGGAAACCGTTGAATCCTTTATGAAGCAGGTCAACGTGCAATCTCTGTAGAAGCGATAGCGAAGCGCTGCTGCCTTCGCCTTTGGCGTTCCCGAAGGGTAGCGCAGATCGCTTTTCTTCAGTACCTCAATACGGTAATAGCGCCAGAGGCAATGCCTCCACAGCGAAACCTTAAGACATAAACCTAACAACAAACAACTAACAACAAATAACTAATAACAAACAGATGAAAACGAGCGAAAAAATAGTGGCAGTCACTGCCTGTCCAACTGGAATTGCCCACACCATCATGGCAGCGGAAGCTCTGAAGAAAACGGCTGAGGTGATGGGCTATGACATCAAAGTAGAGACGCAAGGTTCCGAGGGCGTGAGAAGTCCCCTCTCACAGGAGGATATTGCGGATGCGGATTTGGTGATTATCGGGGCAGATATCCATGTGGATGCGTCTCGGTTTGCGGGAAAGCCTGTTTATGCTACCTCCACAAGTCGGACAATTCGTAGTACAAAGGCAGTCATAGAAGAGGCGATCAACCAATCCCACTTAGAAGAGAGCGAATCCATCGTTCCAACTCCCGATGATTCCCCTGTACCCGTTCCTCCAGCCGCTGTCTCCACTGCTGCTAAACACCTAGTCGGCATCACTGCCTGTCCAACCGGAATTGCCCACACCTTCATGGCAGCGGAAGCCTTACGGAAAGCAGCCGTTGAACTGGGTCACGATATCAAAGTGGAAACGCAAGGTTCTGTGGGGGCAAAGAATCAGCTAACTCCAGAAGAGATTGCCCAAGCGGATGCAGTGATTATCGCAGCAGATACCTATGTAGACTTGTCTCGATTCGGCGGAAAACGGGTTTATGAAACCTCCACAAAGCAAGCCTTGAAAGCAGGGAAGTCTGTCATTGAGGATGCCCTGAGTATGCCGGAACCAGCGGCGCAGGGAGTCGCAGGACAGGGGGATTATTTGCAAGCCGTGAAGCAGGCGAAAACCCAACAGTCAGCAAACCGTTCCGGTCCCTACAAGCACCTCTTGACGGGGGTTTCCTATATGCTGCCCGTGATTGTTGCTGGCGGCTTGATTATCGCCCTGTCCTTTATCTTTGGTCTAGAACCTGAACCTGGAACCATTGGTGATGCGTTGATGCAGATTGGTGGTAAATCTGCCTTTGCATTGATTGTTCCGGTACTGTCTGGTTTCATTGCGTTTTCCATTGCCGATCGCCCTGGTTTAGCTCCTGGTTTAATTGGGGGGATGCTGGCAGCGAATCTGGGCATGGGCTTTCTCGGCGGCATCCTCTCTGGATTTCTCGCCGGATACATCGCCTTGTTCGTGCGGGATAAGGTGAATCTACCTCAGAACTTTGAAGGGCTGAAGCCTGTCCTGGTGATTCCATTACTCTCAACCCTGGCAGTTGGATTGCTACTGGTTTACGTCTTCGGCGTTCCTGTCAAAGCAATTATGGATGGACTGACTGCATTCCTCCAGGGAATGGGACAGACTAATGCCGTCCTGCTTGGCTTGGTGCTGGGTGCGATGATGGCAGTCGATATGGGTGGCCCTGTCAACAAAGCGGCTTATACCTTTGCAGTCGGACTCCTCACTAGCAATATTTATCAACCAATGGCAGCCGTGATGGCAGCAGGGATGACTCCTCCACTGGGGTTGGCGTTGGCAACGTTGCTTGCGAAGCGTCAGTTTACTGCCGATGAACTTCAGGCTGGCAAGGTAGCAACGGTGTTAGGGTTGTCCTTCATCACTGAAGGGGTGATTCCCTTTGCCGCAAAAGACCCAATCCGAGTGATTCCTGCTTGCGTTGCAGGGTCGGCGCTTACTGGAGGGCTGTCTATGCTGTTTGGCTGCACACTTCGCGCCCCTCACGGTGGTATTTTTGTACTGGCTATTCCAAATGCTGTTACTCAAGCTGGACTATATATAGTTGCGATCGCAGCAGGAACCTTAGTAACAGCCTTAACCATTACCCAACTCAAGCGTTGGCAACCGAAAGCCAAGGAAAAGGAAATAGCAAACGCCTAATACAAAGGTTATGGGAGAAAGGAGAAGAAAATTCTTTAACCTTTTCCCTGTGACCTTATTCCCTAAAACGATTAGATGATAAGAGCCATTTCAATAGACCTCCTGCATGAATCATGAAATGCCCCCTAAATCCACGCCAGATGCTCTACTTGGGGAGACCCCAAGACCGCACTGTCTCCCCAATTCTGGGGGACTTTGAACTCCGGTTCCCCCCAATTTTGGGGGGCTAGGGGGGCGAAAATTCTATTCGTGCAGGAGGTCTAATGCTCCGAGAGCTTAGCGTTTAGGGTGCTTGCGGAAGGATTTATGGATTTTTTTCCACTTTTCCTTCTCAACTAGAGCAGCTCGTTGATCTTGTTTCCTCGTAAGGTAATTGAGTTCCTTTTGGAGTTTTTGGTGATTTAGAAAACGTTGGGAATCGAGACTACCATCTGCAAGCGCCTCTTGCACAGCACAACCCGGTTCCTGCTCATGTCGGCAATCATGAAAGCGACATTGCATTGCTAGGGATTTGATATCGGCAAACGTTTCCTGTAAACCTTCATCTCCCGTCCAAATCTGGATTTCTCGCATTCCAGGAGTATCCATGAGCAAGCCGCCTGAGGGCAAAATAATCAATTCTCGACGTGTTGTGGTATGTTTTCCTCGGTCATCTCCTTGTCGAACTGCCTGAACTGATTGAATCGCTTTACCCGCTAGTTGATTTGTGATGGTTGATTTACCAACACCGGATGAACCTAGTAACGCAACAGTTTGTCTCTGATTCAGGTAAGGAATTAATGCATCTAAGCCTTGGTTATTGACAGCACTGAGGACAATAATCGGCACTCCAAGAGCAATTTCTTCCACTGCTTCTCGGCGTTGCTTAACATCCTCGCACAAGTCCGCCTTGTTCAGAATAATGACGGGGTTAGCACCACTTTCCCAAACCAGAATTAGATAGCGTTCAATTCTCCGGAGGTTGAAATCTCCATCCAATCCGGAAATCAAGAATACAGTATCAACGTTCGTTGCAATGATTTGCTCTTCGGTTTTAGTCCCGACTGTTTTCCGAGAGAATTTGCTTTTTCTTGGTAAAACAGCATGAATTGTTGCTGTCTTTTGGGCTTCTCTGACACTGATAACAACCCAATCCCCTACAGCAGGAAAATCTTGGCGTTCAGTTGCTTGATAGCGGAGTTTTCCCGAAACTTCTGCTGAGAGTTCTCCCTGTTCGGTATAGAGAATGTAGGTACTCTTATGCTCAAGAGCGACTCTCCCAACGGTATATCCCTCTTGTGAATGGCTTTTGTAGCTTTTTGAAAAAAAACTGTTCCAGCCTAATAATTCCAAGTTCATTGGTTTCCTCAATGTGTATTGCTTGTTTCAAGCAAGTTCACAGAGGAATTCTGTTTTCATTTCGGTAAGTAGGTGGCTTTACGTCTTGCACCTCGCCGCGAACTAATGTTCCGGCTAAACGCTTAAACCTGTTCAAACAGATCAAGTTACATAAGACTGTTTTGCCTTAGGTAGTGGGTGTAAAGCCTACACACCATAGCCAATAATTACCTACTTAAGACGAATGGTTGAACAAAAAACTCTGTGACTGCTATGTGTTGTCCCTTGAAGTGCATGGTGCTATCAATCGCTACAAGCTCAGCCATGGTCTAACTCCTTGGTTAGTAGTCAAGAATTTCTATTTCAGGACTTACGCACTACCTCCATATATAGTAGGGGCGCACAGCTGTGCGCCCCTACAAATGGCGCTTCAAAGAGCAAATTGCGTAAGTCCTATATTTATACCCACTCATTAATTTAACGTTTAAAAATCATTAGCGCACTTCACCCAGTTGGTTCGCCTGACTGGGTGAGGCTGAGGAATTTTTGGGTGAAACGGTTAAGTTCCTTCTGGATCGCAGCGGATTTCGATCAAGAAGCCATCTGGGTCATAGAAATAGATGCCTCGTCCAGTGGGACGGGTGACTGGACCATGATCAATCGTTACTTGATTTCGCTTGAGTACTTCAACAGCATGGTCAAACAACTGCGGGTTGATATCAAAGGCGAGGTGATTGGCGCGGGTAAAGGCACGCTGCGGGTCTTGGTCGGGTGGTGGTAACTCTGGTTCCCAAAATAGATCGAGTACGGTACCATCTGGAGTGACGAAGTTGGTCACTTTTCCTTCGGCAACAAGCGATCGCAATGTTGTTGGAACTTCTTCTCCCGTTAGTTCATGCAATCCCAAAATTGCTCCGTAGAAGTGGCGGGAGGCTTGCAAGTCATGCACATTCAAAGCAATGTGATGCACTCGGCGCAGATGACCTGGGACAAGGACAGTGTTGAGATCGGGGCTAGATAGCATGGTGAAAACGACTCCATTCCATTACTTACGATAGAAGGCAAACTTTTTTCTTTAAGTCTATAGTTCAAAATAAAAATTAATGATGGCATTCGACTATACATTAGATTTTAAAACTATAGATTTTCGTGATTCTCCTGAACTTTATCGAGTCGGTAAGGGTGAGCAGGGAGTGCTTCTAGTAGAACCTTACAAATCAGAGATTCTTCCCCACTGGCGCTTCAAAACCCCGGATATTGCAAGAGTCTCAAGCGAGAAAATCTATGAAATGTTTCTTGATTATCTAAATCAAGATGATTTTATTGGCGCGGATATGGCGCGAAAGTTTCTACAGATGGGATATACGCGATCGCGTCGCTATGCAAACCACAAAAGCGGCAGAAAATACAAGCAAAATCCACAAAAAGAAAGTTCCAAGGAAGCTCAACTTCAAGCTAGGAAAGATATTTTACCGAATGAAGTAGACCCAGTTAAAGCAGAATCTGCGGCAATTTTCAAAGAAAAATGGACACAAGCAAAGACGAACGAGAAATATCTACAGCTTTTAAAAAAGCATAAAGCGATGTACGAGCAAGATTAAAAGCTAGTACGCCTACAGAATATCTTTTAAATCCAAGACAAATCCAGGTAATACATCTTCTCCTGACAGAGTATTAGGAGATTGAATAATCTCTACATCTTGACCTTGACGGTAAATTTCCACTCGTTGATTTTTTCTGTCAATTAACCAGCCCAAGCGAGTGCCGTTGGCTATATATTCCTGCATTTTTTTCTGGAGTTCTTTGAGAGAATCACTCTTAGAACGCAACTCTACGACAAAATCTGGACAAAGTGGCGCAAATTTCTCTTGTTGTTCTGGGGTAAGAGCTTCCCAGGGTTCTCGCTTTACCCAAGACGCATCTGGAGAGCGATCTGCACCATTAGGCAGTTTAAAACCAGCCGAAGAGTCAAAGGCAACCCCTAGATTGTTCTTTTGGTTCCAAACTTCTAGTTGAGCAGATACCTTAATGTTGCGTCTGCCAGTATCACTACCTGTAGGTGGCATAATTAGCAAGTCCCCTGATGCGGTTCGCTCAAATCGGTAATCGCGATTTTTCTGACAAAGCTCAAAAAACTGCTCGTCAGTTAAATCAATAGTTAATTCAAGGGTGGGGGGTAGGTTGATTGCAGCTACGTCCATTGCCTTATCCCAGCTTCTGAATATTCTCTAGTCTAGCGGCAAGCCAATTCTCAAGGTATTGATGATTCAAGAGAGATAGCGCGATCGCTCTAATACCAATTCACTAAAATCTTGATAGACATTCGGAGCAGCTTAGAGGGGAAAGGTAGTAAAATTCCCTTTTCCCCTTCCCCCTTCCCCTTTTTCCTCTACCAACTATATGTATCGACCAGAAAGTGAACTGGTATTAGCAAGGTGAAAGTCTTGTGCTTATTCTAGAGAAGGTAAGATGACCACACACGCAATGCTCAACATTCCTCAACTCCTAGCACAAGAGCTTTCCCTCAAACCCTTTCAGGTACAAAACGCTCTCGAACTCTTCGCTGAGGGCGCAACCATTCCCTTCGTTGCTCGTTATCGCAAAGAACGCACTGGGGAGATGGATGAAATCCAGTTGCGTGACTTGTCTGAGCGATTTACTTATCTGACTGAACTAGAAGAACGCAAAGCCGCAATTCTGGAAGCGATCGCATCTCAAGGTAAGCTCACTGATGAACTGAAAGCCAAAATCCAATCCTGCTTACAAAAAAACGAATTAGAAGACCTTTACCTTCCCTATCGCCCTAAACGACGCACACGCGCAACGATTGCTAGAGAAAAAGGGTTAGAACCACTCGTTGAGTTCATCAAGTCACTAAACGTCAAGACGGCTGCACCCGTACCACTGGAGAAGGAAGCAGCAAAATACATCTCTGAAGAGAAAGGAGTCAAGACAGTTGAGGATGCGCTCAAAGGGGCTTCCGATATTCTCGCAGAAGAAGTCTCTGAGAAAGCAGAGTTACGCGCCTACCTGCGAGACTACTTGATGAAAGAAGGGCGATTTGCCTCGGAGATTAAAAAGGAACATGCCGAAGGTTCTACTAAGTTTGAGATGTATCGGAACTACCAGATAAAGGTAAAAGATGTTGCATCGCATAACTTACTTGCCCTCTTTCGGGGTGAGACAGAGGGAGTGTTGAACCTTGAACTTACCTTTGAGGAAGACGTTGCATTGTCCTACCTGGAATCCGAGGAAATCCATACAAAAGTTCCGGCAGTTCGAGACTTTTATCGGGGGATGCTCAAAGATGCATTCAACCGTCTGATGAAAACTTCACTGATTAATGAAGTCCGTTCTGCCAAGAAAACGGAAGCGGATATTGAGTCAATCAAGACCTTTGAAATCAATCTGCGTGAGTTGCTGCTATCTGCGCCTGCGGGAATGAAGCCGACATTAGCAATTGACCCAGGATTTCGGACAGGTTGCAAGGTTGCTGTCCTCTCGGAAACAGCAAAATTTTTGGAATATCAGGCAATTTTCCCTCATCAAGCAGCAGCACAACGAGTTCAAGCCGCTAACACGATCAAGAACTTGATTGAGAACTATAATATCGAGCTAATTGCGATCGGGAATGGTACAGCTTCTCGTGAAACGGATGAGTTTGTCTCAGAAGTTTTGGCGACAATGAATCGGAAGCCGATTAAAGTAACAGTGAATGAGTCGGGGGCATCGATTTATTCAGCCAGCGATGTTGCGCGACAAGAGTTTCCTGAGTTAGATGTTACGGTGCGAGGAGCAATTAGTATTGGTCGCCGTTTGCAAGACCCACTAGCAGAATTGGTGAAAATTGATCCCAAGTCAATTGGTGTGGGACAGTACCAGCACGATGTCGATCAGAAGCTACTCAAAACAAAGTTGGATGAAACGGTAGAAAGCTGTGTGAACTATGTCGGGGTGGATCTAAATACTGCCTCGAAGGAACTCCTAACTTTTGTTTCTGGTATGACACCAACCGTTGCTAAAAATATCCTCGCCTATCGCAATGAGCATGGGGCGTTCAAAAATCGTCGGGAACTGCTGAAGGTGCCGAAGTTGGGGCCAAAAGCCTTTGAACAAGCGGCAGGTTTCTTGCGAATTCGTGGTGGCGATAACCCGTTGGACAATACGGCAGTGCATCCAGAAAGTTATGGGGTTGTAAAAGCGATCGCATCTGACTTAAATGTGGTATTAACGCAGATTACTCAGGCAGCCGATAAATTCAAATCGATGAATTTGAAGAAATACATCACCGATACCATTGGCGAACCAACGCTGCGTGACATCATCAGTGAACTCGAAAAGCCAGGACGCGACCCTAGAGCTGAGTTTAAGTATGCCACCTTTAAAGAAGGGGTTAAGGAAATTAAAGACCTAACCGTTGGCATGGAACTCGAAGGCATCGTGACAAATGTGGCGAACTTTGGCGCATTCGTTGATATCGGTGTGCATCAAGATGGTTTAGTGCATATCTCACAACTTGCCGATCGCTTTATTGATGACCCCAAGAAAGTTGTGAAAGTGGGACAGGTCGTGAAGGTGCGGGTCATGGAAGTCAATGAAAAATTGAAGCGAATTAGCTTATCCATGAAGTCAACAGAACAGACAAATGCTGGACATAGCACGGCAAGAAATCCAGTTAGTACCCCGCAGAAATCGCCGACACTAAACGACCTAAAAACGAAATTTAACAGGAAGAGTTAGAGGATAAATTTAGGTTTTAACCTCAATAATTAAGCTGTCACACATTTTAGTTACTAAGCGGTAGTAGCATTCAAGTTATGCATCCCTAGCGGTTTTCAGTTGGAGGAGGTTAGGACTTACGCAAATTGCTCGTTTCAATACTATTAGTAGTAGGGTGCGTCATGACACTCCTACAGGTAGAGGTGCTGCGTAAGTCCATTTTCTATCTGTAATTCCTTAATCAGGAGGAGCGGCTTGAGGTAGTACAGGAATGTCCTCATCTGGGGTTCGTGTAGGTACTCCCAGATGTTTACGAGCATTATCTTCTGCTAGCCGCTGATCTTCTTTGCTTGTAAACTGACCTTCATCTAGCAGAGATTCCCGACGGGCAGCTTCGTCTCGACTTGGCTGAGCGCCATTTTTCCACTTATATTTGATGTCCATGAGTTCAACACAGGTAAACTGTGCCTCAATTGTGCGGTCTTAATAGTAGGAATTGAACAGCAGCTAGCACTTCTGCTATTAGGGATATTCACTAAGAGTTAGGTTTAGGCTTCAAGGACAGCCATTGAAAGGAGTCCAGAAATTCTCCTGAACTTCTATATTCTTGTTCATTCAAACTCAAACTGGGGAATCAGTTGCAACATTCCTAACCCCAATTCTTTGGCTGAAAGCGATCGCGCCTCAAATAATGCCATCATGTCACGCGGTTGGGGATTACCACGAGAAGCGCCAGTTAGCCCCTTAGCAATGATTAAGCCACAATGCCCGTTGATTTTCTTACAGCGCTGATCCCACTTTTTACGAGCTGCCATATGAGTCGGGTCAGCTTCCGGAAATTCCCCAAATAGATATAGACTACTGTTTTCTGTTTGGAGAATGCCTAAATCATAGTGTTCGCCTTCAAATGGGTCTTCTCCTGGATTAAAGCAAATTCCCTTCAACCCTCCATCTGTCTGAATTTGCTCAATCAGTGCCTTTGCCTTTGGTCGAGTTGTTTGAATCAAAACAACAGGCAGCCCTTCACCATTCGCCTTAATATCTCTAGATTGATAGCAATCAATACTAGTACGCAACATTTCCAAATTTTCCCATGGCATCATTCCTAGGCTAAGGAAAGCATCTTTCGGTACCAAGTCATCCCGTAGTGGCACGGACAAGTCATCGTCGTCTTCGTCGTCGTCGTCTTCGTCGTCGTCGTCTTCGTCAAAATCAGTCATATCTAGCAACTCGGATGCCAAATCGGGGAGAGTCGCAACCTTAACAGGCACCGTTGATTTCTTGCTTTCCAAGGGGATCGGGATGCGGTAACGCTTGGTGATTGCTGGAAACTTATCGTCTGCAAACTGCCGAAAAGATGCCCCAAAAAAGCGGTGGATAGCTTCGAGTGCCACATAAACAGCGATCGCTTCTTCCTCATACAGAAACGGTCGCATCCCTTCAAATGGATGTACTGTTCCAAAGCCTGGAACAATCTCCGATACCGACAAATCTGCTAAATCAATCTCTTCATCTTCATCCTCGTCGTCTGAGTCATCCTCCACACGCCCAAACGTAACAAAGAAGCAATCTTGCCCCAAAAAGGCTTGTTCCATCATCTCGAACGACTCTTCTTCCAAAACCGAGGCACGAAATCGCTTAAGAGAATCCAATGAGCGATAGAGCAGTATCCCGTACTCCATCCCCAACATTCCCATCACAGAGGTATACAGCGTTTCGACATCCCAACGATTTATTTCAATCGAGAGAATATTATGGTCAGCTAGCAGTTCCCAAGGAGCGTCCTCCCAAATTTCATAGGCTTTTTCCAACAGGAGGTCCGCATACTCAGGTGGGAGTGTCGGTTTTCGTTGCAGCGCAACTTCCTCAAACCCCCGAAACAACTCATCAATTAGGGGTAAATCTGAGAAGTAATCAATCGTAATATCTAGCTCTTGAAGGACACCTCGTAAAAAAAACTGGAGTTCTCGATCTCGAACTACAATTTTTGAAGGTCGAGCAGGTCGAGCTGGGTTTTGGGGATTCTCCATCGCTCGCAGCAAAGCGCGAACCACGGCTTCTGGACCCATATCTGGAGATACCACGTCCATCGCCCGAACAATGCCTTCTGAACCATCCACCCAGAGAATACATTCACCATTGCCTTGGCCATCCGGCTGTGAGTCATCGGCAAAAGCCATCAAAGGACGGCGATCGCCTTCCCATACGCTAGGAATTTGTGGTAACTTCTTGAGCCGACGACAAGTAGTGGGATTCAGAGCAGACATAGGGTAGGGATAGCCTTAAGTGCGAAAATACTGGCTCTTCAATGAGCCAGTATAAGAGCTAATACTCTTATTAAACCGCAAGAACTCCAGGCTGTTCTTCTAGAAAAATTGTATTGAGTGATTGATGCAGGCGATCGCTTGTGATAGGGACTATTGATACTCTAGGCTCTTAATCCAAGGGATTGACCCAGAGGAATCGTTACAATGGAGATAAACTGCCAATTTAAACAAGTTCACGGCAATCCGATAACAGTACTAAATTTCAGCGTGTGAACTTGCTCAAGACATATTGTCCTTACGAAAAAGCAATATAGGAGTCACAAAATACTCATGACACAAGCAACTCAGCCGCAACAAAAAGGTATCCAGCTAACGGAAGCTGCCCTCAAGCATGTTCTAGCACTGCGGGAGAGACAAGGACAAGACCTCTACTTGCGGGTGGGTGTCCGTCAAGGGGGTTGTTCTGGAATGTCTTACATGATGGATTTTGAAGACCCAAGTTCGGTTCGAGACAATGATCAAGTCTTCGACTATGAGGGCTTTAAGATCATTTGCGACCCGAAAAGTATGCTTTATCTCTATGGTCTAGTCCTAGACTACAGCGATGCCATGATCGGTGGTGGCTTCCAATTCACCAATCCTAATGCCAGTCAAAGCTGTGGCTGTGGTAAGTCTTTCGGTGTCTGAGCTTCAGGTATCCTGACACTTGGTACGACTAAAGAGTTACGAGCAACGTTGTGCTAACTAAAATACTTAGCCAGACCCAACTATGAAGCAGGGTCTGGTATTGTTTTGGATTGTGAAGAACTAATAATGAACAACTATTTATGACGACCGATTTTGCAGCTGTTTTTGATCAAGGTCTGGAACGCTACAACGCAGGTGAAGGTCCAGACACCCTGATTCCTGTTTTCAAGGAAGTATGCGATCGCGCCCCAAAAATCGCCGCTGCTTGGAGTTGCCTCGCATGGCTCTATCTACTGGATGACAACCCTGAGCAAGCTTACAAAGTTGCTCTTAAAGGGGTCAAATTAGATAGTAATGCTCCCCAAGCCCGGATTAACCTAGTCCTTGCCATGTTAGAAACTAGTCAAACTGGAGTCAGGAAGCACATTGATGTGGCGAAACAACTGATGGCGATTGACTCACAAGTCCAGCGTGATTTGTTTGAAAGTATCGAAGATGGACTGACGAGAAAACCAGACTGGAAGAATTTACAGCGCGTCAAAACCTGGCTATCTGAAGATTGATACGCAGTTATATCCCTCTTCTGTCACTCTCCGGTTTTTCCTATTATTAATATTTTCTACAAAGGAGGTACATTAGGGAATACAGCGTTTGCCCATCTAATTTTGGCAATTGCCCTACTCT